>JANMVO010000244.1:0-3244 GCA_031392805.1 Rhodoferax sp.
TAGCCATCGGGCAGGGCACTTTGCATGATGGGCATGGCCATGGTGCCGCCGGCCCCGGGGCGGTTGTCCACCACAATGCGCTGGCCGAGAATTCGGCTCGCCAGCTCGGCCAGCAGGCGCAGGGTCACGTCAGTGGCCCCCCCGGCTGACCACGGCACCAGCAGCGTGATGGGACGGGTGGGGAACGCGCTTTGCGCACGGCTGAGCGCAGGCAGGCAACTCGCGGCTGCCAGGGCCAACAGGTCGCGCCGCGAGACAGGTCGTGTGGGTGGTGGTGTGCACACGACGGTGCCTTGTGATGAAACTGCGGTGTTGCTCACGCCGGTCCTCCCCGTTTGGCCAGCGCGCCAAACCCGCGCTGCGGATCGTAGCCCCAGCAGGCCAAACCAAAACAGATCACAAAGGTCCCCATAACGATCCACGGCGATAGGCCAGGGTCTTTATCGTAAATGGCAAAACGCATCCACTCCACCGCATGGGTAAAGGGGTTAAAGCGCGCAATCTGGTAGACCCACTGAGCGCCCGATTCTTCAAGCTTCCACAGCGGGTACAACGCGGTGGACATGAAGTACATCGGGAAGATGACAAAGTTCATGGTGCCGGCAAAGTTCTCAAGCTGTTTGATGTGAACGCTCAGCAGCAAACCCAGCGCGCCCAGCATCAGCGCGGCACCCGCAGTGGCCAGCAGAATGTTCAAGCTGTGCGCGCCGAGCCAGGGCAGGCTGGTGCCAAGCAGCGCCGCCACGATCACAAACGCCAGTGCCTGCAGCAGGGACAGCACGGTGGTGGCCAGCAGCTTGCAGGCCAGCACCCACCAGCGGGGCAGCGGCGCCGTCAGCAACAGGCGCATCAGGCCCATCTCGCGGTCGTACACCATGGCCAATGACGACTGCATGCCGTTGAACAACAGCACCATGCCGATCAGGCCCGGCACGATGTAAATGTCGTAGGAAATGTAGGTGTCGTACGGCTCCACAATCGCCACGCCGAACACGCTGCGAAAGCCCGCTGCAAAAACCGCCAGCCACAGCAGCGGGCGCACCAGGGCAGAGGCCAGACGGCCGTACTGGCGCGAGAATTTGAACAGTTCGCGCAGCACAATGGCTTTGAGCGCCTGCGCGAGGTGGGCGGGGCGAAGCTCACAGGTCATAGGTTTGCATAAGGTTTGCCAAAGGTTTGCAAGAGGTTTGCAAAAGGTCAGACATTAGCGTGAATGAACTTGTTGCCACTGGGGCGCATTGTTTGCGGGTATGGCAGTCAGGACTTGGGCTTGCATAGTTTTTCGGCTTCATCGGCCCCGAGTGTGTCCAATGCATTGCGCGGGTGCAGCACGCCCTCCAGCGGCATCGTGGCGATGACGCCCTGACCATCAGTCAGCAACACGGGCTGGCGCAACTGGCGGTCCCAGGGGCGGAATTGCATGGCCAGGCCTTTGGAGCCGTCCAGGTTGGCGTCCTGCAGCGCCTTGGCCACCCCGGCGGGCTCGCCGCGTGGCGCTGCGCTGGCAGCGGCGGCAATGGCCTTGCCCGCCATCCAGGCTGCCCAGTCATGGTCGGTCATGGGGCGTTTGGCGGCTTTGGCAAAGCGGCGAGACACCTGCGGCGCACCAAAGCGCTCAAACTGGGCCTGCCACGCCAGTGCCACAAGGCCTGCATCGCCCACCACCGGCCGCGCCTGCGCCGTGTTGTAGGGCAGGCCGCGCGCAAACTCGCCATCGCTGTCAACCACCCACACCACGTCGTAAGTCAGGTTGGCGGTGAGCAGCGTGAGGTTGGCCAGCGAGCGCTCGCGCGGGTCGGTGGACAGCTTGAACGGCTTGATGGCCACCAGCTTGAGGCCGTAGCGCTTGATGGCCGCCTGCGCCACCGCGCTGCGCTGTGTGTCGTCAGGCGATGGCCCGGCCAGCAGCAGCACCTGCGTCCACTTGCGTGCCATCAGCGCCTGCGCCAATGCATCGGCCCGCATGCGCTCGCTCGGCAGCAGGTGGTAGACGTTAGTCTGGCAATCACGCTCGCGCAGGGCGTCGTCGCTGGCGCCGATGTTGAGAATGGGCAATTTGACCGCCGCTGCCACGCCGCTCACCCACGCGGCCGGCAGATTGACCAGCAGCAGGGGCGCGCCAGCTTTTTCGGCCTTTTGTGCGGCGATGCGGGCTGCATCCAGGCTGGCAACGGGCTCGGTCTTGAGCGTGATGGTCAGCTTGGCGGCTTCCAGCTCGAACTGGGCCTCATCCAGCGCTACCGCCAGGCCGTCGCTGGCTGAGCCCCCCGCGTGGCCCATGTAGGCGCGCTCAAGGCGGCTGCGTTCCAGTTGCGGGCTGGTCGCCTGCTCCAGCAGCGTGACGTTCCACGGCGCGGCCTGCGCTGTCATGCACAGGCACACGCACAGGCACAGCCCAGCCAGCCGCCAAATGGAACCCACCCGGGCAACCCACCGCCGGGCCAACCCAGACGTCACGGGTCGCCGCATGGACAGCCTCACAGGCAGTTTCATGGCCGCAACCGCTCGGTTCGGTGCGTGCAGGTGCAGCCCATGGTTCGGTTCAGTCAATCAAAACAACGGCGTAGGGCACCCGACCCACCGCAACGCTCTTGAGCGCTTTGGCGCTGGCCACGTCGATCACCGTCATGTCGTCCGACAGGCCGTTGACCACAAACAATTGCGACTCGTCCCGGTTCAAGGCCAGGTTCCAGGCGCGCTTGCCGGCCAGCACCAGTTGCGTCACTTCGCGCTTGGCGACATCAACATAAGCCACGTGGTTGACCCGGCCCAGCGCCACAAACGCACGCTTGCCGTCACGGCTCATGAGTATGCCAACGGGCGTGATGTCGGTCGCGCGGGCCCCTTTCACTGCGAATTTGACCGTAGCGATGACCTTCAAGTCTTTGGTTGAAATCACGCTGACGCTTGCATCCAGCTCATTGGTCACCCACAACTCGTTGCCGTCGGGCGTGAGCGCCAAGCGGCGCGGGCGCTTGCCCACGGCGATGTTTTTAATGATTTTGCGGCTGGCGGTGTCCACCACGTGCACCATGCTGGTTACCTCGGATGTGACATACACCGTCTTGCCGTCAGCCGACACTTTCACGCCCTCGGGTTCCTTGCCTACCTTGACTTCGCCGACCGGTTTTTTGCTGGCCAGATCAACAAACGTCAGCTCGCCTTCGTCCTCGTTGGAGACATACAGCGTCTTGCCATCGGGGGAGATGTCAAACGTTTCCGGGTTGTCGCCCAGCGGGATGCG
>JANMVO010000266.1:0-1934 GCA_031392805.1 Rhodoferax sp.
GCGGCGGAAGGTCATCAACGGCTGTTGAAACAGAAATTGTTCAATAATTCCGTTTCATTTCAATCAGAGAGTGGGCGCACCGACGAAGACAGTGCTTTAGCACGGCTAGGAGGTGCAACGACCTATCCGATTGAAATGAAAATGGAATAGCTCGGAGGAATTCAATTTGGTGTAGGCTGCAAAAAGTTCCTTTACCTTCAGCCGCAGCGCACACTATGAACCATCCAAGCCCTGCAGACCATTCGCATCAACATGCGGCTCATGGCCTGCCACCGCCGCCTGACGCCCCCTGGAAGCACGATGGCGTGCGCGTCGTCCCCGGCAACCAGCTAGATGGCAACACCGCGCAAACGCCAGGCATGGACCGCAAGGCCGCCATCAACTTTGCCCGCGTGGGGGCACAAAAGCTCTGGGCCGGCACGGTGACCATCCACGCCAATGCCAAGACCGGCGCGCATCACCATGGCCACCTTGAAAGCGTGATCTACGTCATCAAGGGCCGGGCGCGGATGCGCTGGGGAGAGCAATTGCAGTTCATGGCGGAGGCGGGCCCGGGCGACTTTATCTACGTGCCGCCTTATGTGCCGCACCAGGAAATCAACGCCAGCCCAACGGAGACGCTGGAGTGCGTGCTGTGCCGCAGCGACGGTGCGGCGGTGGCCGTCAACCTTGACATTGAGCCGGTTGAAATGCCCGAGAACGTGCTGTGGGTTGATCCCACCCACCCGCACGGTGGCGTTCAGGGAAAAATCACATAAATTTTCTTTAAAAAAGTGCCGCTAGCCCGCTACAGATAATCATAGTAAGCTATATATTTAGAAGTATCTAGTGGATATGAAATCGCTACCATTTGTATCAATGTGTCATCAGATGCCAGGCAATAACCATGGCACGAATAATAGTTTTTAGATCGGCCTATCTTCCAATAAACTGAAGGATCGATTTTGGGAGAGTGGGTCATGAAATCAACCTGGATGAGTACTCTGGCTTGGGTCGGCACCGCATTGGCGGCGCTGGTTCTGGCAATAGCATCGCCGTATGACAGCACCGTGATGGGGCGCCTGCCCACCGTCATCGGGCAGCGCTTTGACCGCCAGCCGGTCGCGTTTCCGCAGGGTCTTCCCGCAGACCGCACCTTGGCGCTGGTGACTTTTAACCCGGATCAGCGCAAGGACGCAGAAAGCTGGATCAAGGGGCTCCAATTGGACAGCGACCCGTCAATTGCATGGGTGCGCATGCCGGTGATCAATGACCCCAAGGACCCGGTCGTGCGCGGTGCCGTTGAAGACCGCCTGCTGTCACGCTACGCCACTGAGACCGAGCGGCGCACCCTGTTGCCCGTGTTCACCGACCGTGCCGCTTTCATCCAGTCTCTGGGGATTGGCAATGCGGACCGGGCTTACGTACTGGTGATCGACCGCAATGGCGAGGTGCTGGCGCGCGTCTCGGGCCAATACGATGAAGCCAAGGCCCAGGCGCTGCGCGAAACTTTGCAGGGGCACGGGTTTTAAGGCCGCACGCCTCATTAATAAGTCAAGCAGCGGATGGCTTTGATGCCAGGATGGCGCGGGCCACTTCCGCAAATCCCGCTCCGCGCCCGGCCTCAGTGACATAGCGCGGCTTATGCGCCAGCATCGCCTCGAAGCGGCGAATATTGGCCACGCCAATGCTGCGCGGGAAGTGCGCAAACATGAGCTGGTCATTGGTGGAGTCGCCCACATAAATCCATTGGTCAATTTCGGCGTCCAGATCGCGGCCCAGTAGCTCACGCACAATCCAGCGCGCGCCCGCCAGCTTGTTGTGCGCGCCAAACCAGCCGTTGATGTGAATGCTGCTGACCGTGGCGTTCATGCCCTCGCTTTGCATGATCTGCACCGCCCGAGCCTGTTTGTCTGCGCTCAGGTGCGTGAATTCGCTGTGGTCGATGGCGATGT
>JANMVO010000322.1:0-2611 GCA_031392805.1 Rhodoferax sp.
CGCTTACCTGGTGGCCATGCTGGAATTTGACTCGATGGAATCTATCGCGTCGGGCATGGGCTCCGCGCAAGGCCAGGCAGCCGCTGCCGACATTGCCAATTTTGCTTCTGCGGGGGTAGACGTGATGATGGCTGAGACCGCTTTCATCTAGTTCATGACCTTTTCGCCCAGGACGAAGTCCTTAGCGCGGAAGAAGAGTCTTCCAACGAGGGGACGCTTCCCGGCTTGTGGCCTCCAGGCGCCCCTCATGTCGAAAGTCAAGCCTCGCGAAACGCAGCCGGAGCACTCCCATGTTTTTTGACGTACCCGGCGCAAAGCTGTTTGCCACAATGAGCGGCCCCATGAAAGGCGGCAACATCCTTGCGATCGGCGGATGGATTCGAAGCTCTGAGTTGTGGCAGGAACCCCACGCGATGGTCAGCGACGCCGTCCGCTCGACGCTGCTGTACCTATGTGGGGTTTTGTATTTTCGAAATGCAACAAAAATGTTTATAATTTAAGATATGAACTCCAAACAGATGAAGAAATGGCTGGAGCAACAAGGCGCTACTTTTCTGCCTGGCAAGGGTTCTCACTTAAAAGTCTTCTTGAAGGGTCGCCTGTCCGCGTTGCCCATGCATGGCACTGTTGAACTCGCTGAAATTGGGTAGTGGGCCTGGAGGCCGCCATCAAGCGCCAGCTTGGATTGAAATAAGGAAACACGATGTTTGACTACCCGGTTACCCTCACCCCAGACGATGGCAGTGTGCTGGTCACGTTTGCCGACGTGCCGGAGGCCATCACCTTCGGCGCGGATGAGCAGGAGGCACTCATGCAGGCCGTGGACGCACTGGAGTCGGGCCTGTCGTTCTATGTTGATGCACGCCAGCCTTTGCCTGTGCCCAGCAAGGCCAAAAGAGGGCAAAAGACGGTGCGCCCCAGCGCGATGGAGTGTGCCAAGCTGGGTGTGTACCAGGCCATGACCGATCAAGGCATCCGCAAAGCCGAACTGGCCCGCCGACTCGGCTGGCACATGCCCCAAGTTGACCGGCTTTTTGATTTGCGTCACGCGTCCAAGTTTGAACAAATTGAGACGGCGGCGGCGGTGTTGGGCAAGCGGCTGGTGCTGAGCGTGGAGTGAATTGGAGTGAAAAAATGGTCAGTCGCACAAACTTTCACGCAGGCAGCAACATTGATGGCTTCTCGAAAGAACAAGGCATTTTTGAAGTAGTTCAAGCGCGTGCACTGAAGCGCGCTTTGGTAGAGCAGCTTGAGGATGCAAAGCAATCCAGCTAGCTCACCAAGGTCCGCATGGCGCAGCGCATGGCGACCAGCCGCTCACAGTTTGACAGAGTGCTTGACCCGGCGAACCTTTCGGTTCAACTCGGCACCTTCACTACACCTTCGGTAAGGCCGCAAACGCCGTTGGCAAAACGGTTGAAATTCGCTTGAAACGCGAGCCTGAGCGGGCCAGTGATTGGCTGGCGCAGTGATTTTGCTGGTTTTGGCTGTGAAAAATGCCTGTAGCCCTCGTCCAGTATACATACTTAGCTATTTATACGATAGCTTAGTGTTGTCGTAGCTCGCTTGAATCCGCAGACATGCAGACATGTTGACGCAGCGGCCTCGCCATTGCTCCGCAGCGCCGAGCGTGCGTCAATTGGCCTCATGAAACTTCCGAAATCGGCCAATTGCCGCGCGCTCTAAACAATAGCACCCGCAGGCATCAGCGGAATTCGGGCTGTTGACGCCTGATTTGGGATGTTTCATGAGGGCGGCGGCAGTCCGGATACCCAGATGGCGGACCACTTGCAATGCCTTGTCAAGCGCAAGTTGGGTTGAGCTACCGCATCGAAAATGACGGCTGGCGGTAAAATAGGGCATAGCGATTGAAGCCGTGAACCGAAGGACTCAGAGTGAAGTTTGAATGGGATTTACCCAAGGCGAAAGCCAATCTGGGTAAACATCGCGTTTCATTTGACGAGGGAGCCACGGTGTTTCTTGACCAGTTGGCCTTGTCTGGCCCGGACCCGGATCACTCTCACGACGAATCGCGGTTTGTGACTTTTGGCGTGTCACGCTTGGGGCATTTACTTGCGGTGTCACACACCTATCGCCCCGACGGAATTCGCCTTATCAGTGCACGACGCGTCACGCGCGCAGAAAGGAAAATCTATGAAGAAGGTTAGCGACGAATTGCGATCTGAGTACAAACGGTCAGATTTCACAAAATTGGAGCGGGGCAAGTTTTATAAAGCTGCCGCAAAGGGGACATCGGTTGTTTTGCTCGACCCGGCTATTGCGAAAGCCTTTCCTACGTCTGACGCGGTGAACGCTGCCCTGCTTGGGCTGCTTGCGCTTACTGAGCAAACTGCCCGCATCACGGGTCGCACAAGTCGGACTACCCGCCGGGTCGCCGCTTAACGTCCGCATTCTCCCCCACGCGCCACGAGCGATTACCCTCAGCCATCAGCGGGATTCGGTCTGTTGACGCCCGATTTTGGATATTTCATGAGGGCGGCGGCATTACGGATGCGCGAGACTGGCGAGGTGGTCGGCAGCTTTGGCCGGCCCGGTCGCCAGGCCGGTGATTTCCACTGGGTGCATAACATCGCGGTGGATGCGCAGGGCA
>JANMVO010000360.1:0-11824 GCA_031392805.1 Rhodoferax sp.
ACGGCGCTGCTTTGTTGGGTTGATAAATGTCCAGCCGCTGGCGCGCCAGCGGGCCGTACGCAACATCAGCACTCAGCGCGTAGCTGCCGCTGGGGATGACGGCATTGAGCGTGCCCAGCGGAGAGCACGCGGCAAGTGCCAAGGTCGCGGCCAAGACAAAGGAAAAAGGGCGGGCGAGGCAATGGAGAAACGGGTTCATGCCGGATTATCGGGTGCGCCCGGACGAAAAAAAAACCATGAGAAAAAACCCGAATACCACAGTGCCACCGTCTCTAAAAAAATCACATGCTGCGCAATACCTTCGACGGCGCACGCCGCGGGTCGCGCTCACAAAGCCAAAACAAAAGGCCGCTACAGTATATGTAGTGGCCTTTTCAGCGCCCACGGGGCATCACAGCGATTTTCCCATCTTTTAAGGGATGGGTACAAAGGGGGATAGCAATTTACTCTAAACTAAAAAACCCTTTAAAATCAACAATTTACAATCAATTCTGGCGGAGAGGGCGGGATTCGAACCCGCGGAGGGTATAACCCCTCGCACGCTTTCCAGGCGTGTGACTTAAACCGCTCATCCACCTCTCCAGAACTGTCTATTTTAGCCGAGCCAGGAGGCAGTTTGCGCTGAAATGAAAAAGCGCCAGCAAAAATAGCCGCCGCACGGTGGCTATTTTTATACCAGCGGGCGATTTAGTTCAAGGCAATTTTCTTGTCACCCTTATAGGTGTACAGAGTCATGGCGGGGTTCTTCAACTCACCGTTGGACTCAAACTGCACGGTGGTGGTGATTCCCTTGTAGTTGGTGGCACCAATCATGGGGCCATAAACTTTAGGGTCTGAACTGCCGGCGCGTTTCATGGCGTCTACCAGAACATTGACGGCGTCATAAACATACGGGCTGTAAACTTGGAACTGCTTTGGGTACTTGGCCTCGTAGCGCTTCATCCAGGCATCGCCGCCAGGCATTTTTGCCAGTGAGGCACCGCCTTCAGCACAAACCACATTCTCAAGCGTTTTGGCACCAGCAGACTGCTTGATCAGGTCGTTGGTGCAAATGCCATCGCCGCCAAAATACTTGACGCTGGCAAGCCCAAGCTGCTCCATCTGGCGCAGCATGGGGCCGGCCTGTGGGTCCATGCCTCCGAAGAACACGCCATCGGGGTTCTTCGCCTTGATGGCTGTCAGGATGGACATGAAATCAACGGATTTGTCGGTGGTGAACTGCTCATCAACAATCGTGATGCCTTTGGCAGCAGCCGTCTTTTTAAACACATCCGCCACGCCCTGACCATACGCGGTACGGTCGTCAATCACAGCGATGCGTTTTAGCTTCAACGCATCAGCAGCGTAAAACGCCAGACCTGCGCCCAATGCATTGTCATTGGCCAACAGGCGCCACGTAGTTTTATAACCAGGCTTGGTCAGGTTGGGGTTGGTGGCCGATGGGGTGATGTGGGGAATGCCACAGTCGTTGTAGATTTTGGATGCAGGAATCGTGGTGCCCGAGTTCAGGTGACCCACCACACCGGCGACTTTGGCGTCGCACAGTTTTTGTGCAACAGCCGCGCCCTGTTTTGGATCAGCAGCGTCATCTTCTGCGACCAATTCAAACCTGGCTTTCTTGCCGCCAATCATCACGCCAGCCGCATTGAGGTCTTCAATCGCCATGCGGGCACCGTTTTCATTGTCTTTGCCATAGGCGGCTTGCGCGCCTGAAACAGGGGCAACATGACCGATCTTGACGACCATCTCCTGCGCAAAAGCCACGCTGGCGGCGGCGGCCCCACCAGCGAGGATTGCAACAGCAACAGTTACTTTCATTTTCATGGGCATAAACACTCCAGATTAAAGACTAAAGAAAAATAAATGTGAACTAGAAAGCTGCACATCGCGCACGATACCGCAATTTTCAAGCCACAACTATAGGGAAGACACCAAGCAGACTCCTGATTGTGGGCTTGGCTTCAATGCGCCGTGCTTGTAGCGATGTCGTGGCGGGTGATTGCATAGCCTCGGCTGGCGTAGTGTTTCCAGCGCTGGCGTGCGACCTGTCGGTCTTGATCGTCCACGCCGACCAATTCAATCAAGCGTTCAAAGCGCTCAAAATCCTCCGGCACTTGGACGCCCAGGTTCAGCAGAACCTGGGTGTGAGCGGTTGACTGCATCGGCGACGTTGACGAAGCCGGGGGCAGAGATACCAACACGATCGGGGACGCGGCAACCAGCGATTCGCGGTCACTGTGAAAACAGTGAGGAATGAAATCCAGCGGCGAAAACGTCCACAAGGCAACGTCCAGTTGCCCAAGCGCACGGGTTTCGCCCATCACTACAACCCTGGCACCGCCATTGACAGCTTTGCGCAACAAACGGCAGGCATAGGCCACTTTATCTGGCGCGTTGAAATGAAATGAAATCCCGGTCATTGCCGCAGGCCAGTGACGCCAGCCTGTTTCGTGATGTTTTTGTTTTTTGCGGCACTTTTGGGAGCAGAAACTGTGCTGTCGGCCGCCGTGCCTTCGACTTGGGCCAGCAAGAAATCCAGCAGCAGGCCGACCGGTCGACCCGTGGCACCTTTTGCAGCGCCACTCTTCCACGCGGTGCCCGCGATGTCCAGGTGTGCCCACGGAAACTTGGTTGCAAAGCGCTGTAAAAACTTGGCAGCGGTAATAGCCCCCCCTGCGCGCCCTGCCACATTGGCAACGTCCGCAAAATTCGTTTTCAAACCCTCGGCATAGTCTTCGTCCAGCGGCATGCGCCAGCACAGATCCAGCGACGACTCACCTGCAACATGCAACTGGCCGGCCAGCTCGTCGCTGCTTGCAAACATGCCACTGCGCACGCCACCCAGCGCCACCACACAGGCTCCGGTGAGCGTGGCAATGTCGACCACGGCGCGCGGCTTGAAGCGCTCGGCGTAGGTGAGGGCATCGCATAAAACCAGGCGCCCTTCGGCATCCGTGTTGAGAATCTCGATTGTGTGTCCGCCCATGCTGGTGACAACGTCACCCGGTTTTATGGCGCGGCCATCGGGCATGTTCTCGCAGGCAGGAATCAGGCCAACAACATTGATCGCCGGCTTCAGCTCTGCCAGTGCACGAAACACGCCCAAAACGCTGGCCGCACCGCACATGTCAAACTTCATTTCGTCCATCTCCGCGGCAGGCTTGATGGAAATGCCACCGGTGTCAAATGTGATGCCCTTGCCCACCAGCACAAAGGGTGCCAGAGCCTTGGCCGCGCCACCGTAATGCAATACGATGAAGCGCAGTGGCTCGTGAGAGCCTTTGGCCACCGCCATGAAAGACCCCATGCCAAGCTTGTTGACTTGATCGGGTCCCAACACCTCGCATTTGATCTTGGGCAGCTTCGCCAGCGCCTTTGCCGCCTGGGCAAGCAACACCGGAGTCGCATAATTGGCGGGCCGATTCGCCCATTCTTTGGCAAGTTCCACCCCCAGCACGGTGGCGACCGCGCAATCGAACGCGGCCTTGATCTCTGAAAGCGCTGGCACACCAATGACGACATTGGAAATGGTGCGCGCCTCAGGTTTGGATTTGGTTGTCGTATAGACGTAGCTGGCATCCGCCACTGCCGCCACCGTGGCACGGAGCATCGGCGCATTGACAGCCGATGAAAAGCAAATCCCCAGACGTTTGACAGCCGGAGTTTTGACGGCGCTCACCGCTGCCCCGACGGCCTGGCGCACATGCCTGGCGGAACCGTCCCCAGCGCACACCAGCACCAGGCGAGTGCACAAAAAACCCGCAGGGCGATAGGCTTGAAGCAGCTTTCCCGGCTTGGTCTGGAGATCGCCCGCCTTGATAGCCTGGGCTACAAGCGCTGCAAGAATGCCCTTTTCAGGTTTAAACGGGTCAAGTACCACGACAATCAGGGCATCGCAGGCATGCGACGCCGCGCTGGCAAGATCAAATGGTTTCAGTTCAAAGTTCATAATTCTGTTTTCCTTCGAACCGATGTTATTCCATTCTTCCATCCGCAAGGAGCTTGCGCGCAGTTTTGGCGCGACCCTGATTGTGCTGGTCACTGTCGTCATGACCATGACCTTGATACGCACGCTAGGCCAGGCCACCCGCGGAAGTTTCAACCCTTCGGACGTGATGATGGTGATGGGTTATACCGTGCTGGCTTACATGCCCACCATTCTGACCATGAGCCTGTTCATCGCCATTGTCAGTACGCTGTCGCGCATGTACCGCGACAGTGAAATGGTGATCTGGTTTTGCGGTGGCAGGGGCTTGTCGGGCCTGTTGGGACCGCTATTCCGTTTCGCCTGGCCTATCCTGATGGTGGTCGTGGTGCTGGCATTTTTTGTCTTGCCATGGTCAAACCAGCAGATTGAGGACATGAAAGATCACTATGAAAAGCGCAGCGACCTCGAACGCATCGAGCCTGGCCAGTTTCAGGAGTCTGCCGGTGGCAACCGGGTTTTTTTTGTGGAAAAGCACGTCTCCAGTGAACGTGTGGGCAGCAACGTGTTCATCGCCACGACAGAGCATGGCAAAGAAACCATTACCTCGGCGCGCAGTGGCCGGGTTCAGTCCCTCGGGCTTGACCGGTTTCTGATGCTCAGCAACGGCCAGCGGCTGGAAAGCCTGCTGGACAAACCGGACTTGAAAATCAGCGAATTTGAAGAATACAGTACGAAAATCGGCACCAGCGACCTGGTTGCCAAGGATTTCAAACCCACCAACACCCGCACGACAATCGATTTGCTTCGAAACCCCTCACGCGCGCATCTGGCTGAACTCTCCTGGCGCATTGGACTGGCACTGGCCGCCGTGAATTTTGTTTTGCTGGCGATAGCGTCGTCTAGCGTTAACCCCAGAGTGGGACGCAGCTTAAACCTTATTTTTTCGATGTTTGCGTTTGTGATTTATTTCAACCTTTTGAACCTGGGACAAAACTGGATATCGTCGGGCCTGTTTACATTCAGCGGTTTTTTGACCGCTTTGCATGGCGGGGTCTTTGTGCTGGCGCTTCTGTGGTTGGCACAGCGACAGAACAACTGGGATTGGCACGTGCTGCGCGCACGGAGTCTCCCCCGGACGGACCGCGCAAAGGCAACGCTTTGAGAACCATCCGGCGGCTGATATATGGCGAAGTTTTTATGGCCGTGGGGTTTGTGACCTTGGGGTTTCTCGCCCTGTTTTTCTTCTTTGATTTTGTCGAAGAGCTTCAGGCAATTGGCCGCAATGGCGCGGCGGGCTACCAGCTGGTTCATGCGCTGACCTATGTGGCGTTGATGATTCCCAGCCACCTCTACGAATTGCTGCCCATCACAGTGTTGATTGGCACCATCTTTGTCATGGCAAGGTTTGCGCAGAGCTCCGAATACACGATTTTGCGAACCAGCGGCCTGGGACCGTGGCGCGCCTTGAGAACCCTGATGCTGATGGGACTGGGTTTCGTTGTTTTGACCTTCGCCATTGGAGACTACCTGTCGCCCTTGACAGATCGCACGGCGCAACTTCTAAAGGCGCGTTTTCAGGGGCGCATTACTGTGGGCCAGACTGGCGCGTGGCTGAAAGAGAGGCAGGACCACGCGCAGTTCATGGCCAACGTGGGTGCGCTGTCGTCCGATGGCAGCATGCGCAATGTGCACCTCTACGAATTCGACAATCGTGGTCTGCTGGTGTCCATGGCCCACGCCAAGGTGGCGCGGTTCGGTGACGGTCATGCGTGGCTGCTGGATCAGGCTGAGCGCACTGAATTCATCACCCGTGGCAGTGACGGGGTCCGGGTCGAACGCAGCGTGGCCGGGCGCTTTCTCTGGCCCACGCAAATCAGTGCGGAGATGGTGTCGGCGGCTGTGCTCAAGCCCGAGCGTATGAGTACCATCGATCTGTTTGAGTACATTGCGCATCTGGATGCCAACGGACAAGCGGCGCAGCGCTATGAAATCGAGTTCTGGAAAAAGGTTTTCTACCCTTTAAGCTGCCTGGTCATGGTGGTGCTGGCGTTGCCTTTTGCCTATCTGCATTTTCGCTCTGGCGGCATTGCCACGTATGTTTTTGGCGGTGTGATGGCGGGTATCAGTTTCTTTTTGCTCAACAACGTGTTCGGCTACATTGGCAACCTGCAAAACTGGCAGCCCTGGCTGACTGCGGCATTGCCTGGCATGATTTATTCCGTGCTGTCGCTGACCGCGTTTGGCTGGCTCGTATTGCGCAGGTAGGTTGGGCATGACACGCCGTGGCATCGTACTTTTTGGGCACGGATCGCGTGATCCTTTGTGGCGCAAGCCGATAGAGGCCGTGGCGGCACGGGTGTGCGCACTCAAGCCCGGCGTTGATGTGCGCTGCGCCTACCTGGAGCTCACCCAGCCAGACCTTGCCACCACCGTCGACGCCCTGATGGCCGAGGGCATCGCATCAATTACTGTCGTCCCCATGTTTCTGGGTGTGGGCAAGCACGCTCGCGAAGACCTGCCCTTGCTGATGGATGCACTTCGCCTGAAACATCCGGGGGCTAAATTCAGCTTGCAACGGCCTATGGGTGAGCAGCAAGCATTGATTGAGTTGATGGCAAACATCTCGCTTGGAGGGTCCGAGTGCGAAGAGCGATCTTGATTCAATGTTGATGGGGTGTGCTGGCAATTCAATAGATGCGTGGGGCATAATAATTCGTATCGTTAGTAAAAATTTGATATGAATTTGCATCAATTTCGCTTTGTTCAGGAAGCCGCGCGGCGCAACCTTAACCTCACCGAGGCCGCCAAAGCACTGCACACGTCGCAACCAGGTGTCTCCAAAGCCATCATTGAGCTTGAAGAAGAGCTTGGTGTTGAAATATTTGCCAGACACGGCAAACGGCTCAAGCGCATCACCGAACCTGGCCAGCACGTTCTCAAAAGCATTGAGCTAATCATGCGCGAGGTGGGTAATCTCAAGCGCATTGGAGAGCAGTACAGCGCCGAAGACAGTGGCACGCTGTCCATCGCAACTACCCACACGCAGGCGCGTTACGTGTTGCCGCTGCCCGTCGCCAAACTGCGCGAGGCCTATCCCAAAGTCAACGTGAGCCTGCACCAGGGCTCGCCCGAGCAGGTTGCCAGAATGCTGATTGATGAAGTGGCAGAAATTGGCATCGCGACCGAGTCGCTGGCTGGCTACGCTGAGCTGGTCACCCTGCCCTGCTATGAGTGGCAGCATGTGCTGGTGCTGCCCACTGGTCACCCCCTGTGCCTGAAAGAGAACATCACCCTGGAGGACATCGCGCAGGAACCGTTGATCACCTACCATCCAGCCTACACCGGGCGCACAAAAATCGACCATGCATTTGCCACGCGCAAGCTGTCGCCACGCATTGCGCTGGAAGCGATTGACTCCGACGTGATCAAAACCTATGTCCGCCTTGGCCTGGGCGTGGGCATTGCGGCGGAGATGGCAGTGCGCGACGTTGTGGCCGACGGTGCCAAAAGCGATTTGGTAGTCCGCCCGGCCGGTTTGCTGTTCGGACAAAATGTGACGCGTGTCGCCTTCAAACGCGGGGCTTATTTGCGAAACTTTGTCTACAAATTTGCCGAGTTGCTCAGTGACCGCCTGAACCGGAACTTCATCACCCAAGCCATGACGGGGCATGCGAATGACTATGAAATATAAAACTTTGCGGGACAGACCGCAGCTACGCGAAGCGAGCCAACTCTGTCCCAAACACTTCAAGCCTTGCCGGACAGACCGCGGCGACACGCAGCGAGCCAGCCCTGTCCCCAACACTTTAAGTTTCAACTGATAGAGAAATCATGAGTACTCACCACACGCCGGCCGTTCAAAGCCGTCTGCCCAATGTTGGCACCACCATTTTTACGGTGATGTCCGCACTGGCCACGGAAAACAAAGCTGTCAACCTGGGCCAGGGCTTTCCAGATTTCAACTGCGATCCAAAACTGGTACAGGATGTCAGCGACGCCATGGTGCGCGGGTTGAACCAATATCCGCCGATGACCGGCGTGCCTGAATTGCGCGATGCCGTTGCAAAAAAAATCAAAGCCGTCTATGGCCGTGACTACGCAGGCGCAACCGAGATCACCATCACGGCGGGCGCGACGCAGGCCATTATCACCGCAGTGTTGGCCATCGTTCACCCAGGCGACGAGGTCATTGTGCTGGAGCCGTGTTATGACAGTTATGTACCCAACATTGAACTGGCCGGTGGCGTGGTCGTCCGGGTGCCGTTGACACCAGGTACCTTCAGGCCAGACTTCATGAAAATTTCGGCTGCCATCACCGCCAAAACCCGCGCGATTATTGTCAACTCGCCGCACAATCCCAGTGGCACGGTGTGGACGCGCAAGGACATGCTCGCGCTGCAAGACATTCTGGCCCCGACCAATGTTTTTCTGATCAGCGACGAGGTCTATGAGCACATGGTATTTGACGGCCAGAAACACCAGAGTGCGGCCCGTTTTCCTGGGCTGGCAGCGCGCGCCTTCATCGTCTCAAGCTTTGGCAAAACTTACCATGTGACGGGCTGGAAGGTTGGCTTTGTGGCGGCCCCCGAGGCGCTCACGCACGAGTTTCGCAAGGTGCACCAGTTCAACGTGTTCACGGTCAACACACCCGTGCAATACGGACTGGCCGCTTATATGGCCGACGCCACCCCCTACCTTGAATTGGCCGCCTTCTACCAGCGCAAACGCGACCTGTTTCGCGAAGGCCTGAGACGCACTAAATTCAAGTTGCTGCCCAGCGAGGGCACGTTCTTTCAGTGTGTTGACATATCGGGGGTCAGTGACCTCGGTGAGGCCGATTTTTGCAAATGGCTCACCAAGGAAGTCGGCGTTGCGGCGATTCCCATGTCCGCCTTTTACGGCAACGGGTTGGATCAGCGAATGGTGCGCTTTTGCTTCGCAAAGAAGGATGAGACGCTGAATTCCGCATTGGACCGGCTGGCCCGGCTTTAATCACGCCGACTCGACAATCCCCGGGACGGGACATCCATTCAAAGCAGGCGTTGAACGCGTGGGTAGGCCAATACGGGCATCTGCACACGTGCAGAATTACGGCGGGAGTGCTCGGGCCACGGCGGCCAGCAGGCTGGTCACGACTTCGGGCGTCAGCGAGCCGAGCACATCGGCGTGACCCACGCGCTGCCACCTGAAAGCTGCGCCCCACATTTCAAACTGGGCCACAGCATTGTTTTTATCCATCAACTGCAAACGCAGCAGCGGCGCGCCATCCAGCCCCTGAGCCTCCTTCGAGGCCGCCCTTGAACCAACATTCGCAACGCCCACGGTCAGCGCGTGGTTCACCAAAGCTTCGACATCGCGTTTTGCAAGCCTGGCAGTGCGCCCCTGGTGGAACACATCGGCCCACATCCACTCATCGACCTGCAGAGTGGTTGACTGGTTTGATGCGATTGGGTTGCGGTTGATATTGGCGCCGCTATCAGTACGTTCAACGCGGTCGGCAAGGGGGGCTACCCGACCGGCCTCTGAAGGGGCGACCGACATGGCGGGCGCGACGGGGGCGGCGGCTCTGTCCTGCACTTCAGACTTTGGCAGGCCAGCGGCAATTTCGGCCAAGGAATTGTCAGCGTTCATTGCGCTGGCAGGTGGCAACGCCCGCTTTTCACGGGACGGGGCTTCCAGGCGAACCGATGGCGCTGCAATGGGAACTGCTGCTGCTGCTACTGGTTGTGGTGTCGCTGCCGACGCAGCCACTGATGAAGCCACTGCGTCGAGATCCCGTCTTGAGGGTGTCCGTGACTTTGACAATTCAGGGTCTGCTGCAGGCGCAGGGACTGATGCCTGTAGTGCCCCGGCTGCTGCAGGGGCTTTCACCGCAGGCAGCGCCACGCCAGGCGCACTTTGGGCAGCGTCAGGTCGCTCATCCAGCACAGCGTCTGGCACCTCTTGACCATGCCAGATCAAAGTGATGATGCCGCCAAGCAAGAGCGTAACAAAGCCTGCGTTCCATGGCCCACTGGCACGCCCGCTGCTCCCCGCACTTCCGCTTCGGGTCCACAGCGTCGTCCACCAGGGCTTTTGTGTGTCAAATTCAGTCATAGCCCGCGTCGATATTGAATTATTAGCTATGTTTATTATAGCTATTCGAGTGCCGGCCGCAGGCAACTCCTGGAGATCGGGCGCATGCGCCAGAGCTTGCTGCAATCGGGCGTCGCGCAAATCGGTCATGCTGGAATCCCACGTTCTGTACGCAGTCGGCTCGCGAGGGAACTTCCAAGCGCGGGGCGGGCTGGCGCGTTCAGGCAACCTCCCACACGGTCAGGTAAGCCTGCATGCAACCCCGGAGTTTTTGCAGGGCGTAACGCAGGCGGCTTTTGGCAGTCTCAAAACCCAGGCCCAAGGTGCTGGCCAGGACTTCAACACTAACCCCCTCTTCATGGTGCAGCAAGAAGGCAGCGCGCTGCACGGCCGGCAAAGCGTCCAGGCAACGCAATAGCTGCTGGCCCGCAGCGCGCCAGTGGGCCAGGTCTTCGGTGCTGGGGTGGGTTATGTCCAGATTGGCCCGTAGCCAGCCGAGGTCGCCATCGCTGCCATCGCCATGTTGATCGCTGCGTTCATCGCCCTGCGCGCCATCCAGACTGAACTCGCGCCCCGACACCCGCAGCCGGTCCATCGCCAAATTGTGCGCAACCGTGTAGGCCCAGGTTTTCCAGCGGCCCCGTTCGGCCGCAAAACTGGCGCGCGCGCTGATGATGCGCAACCAGCAGTCCTGAAACACCTCGTCGGCCTGCGCTGACAAACGTGTGCCCAGCACGCGCCGCACAAAGCGGAACAGGCCGCCCTCGTGCCGGGCGTACAGCACATCAAACGCCGCCATATCTCCTGCGGTGTAGGCCTGCATCAGTTGTTCGTCGGTTTGGGGCGGCAGTGACATTGCGAAGTTTGTGGCGGAATTTCATTTCTATGGCTGGATGCAATCCGAGTCGGTCGCATCAGCTTCACCGCACTATTTTTTTACCGTGAAGTTGGAGTCCTTCACGGTCTTCGCCCAGCGCTCGGTGTCCTGGGCGATCTGGCTGGCAAACTGCTCGGGACTGGTGATCAGAGGCTCATAAGACAGGGCGGCCAGACGCGCGCGCACGTCGGGGCTCGCGATAATCTTCGCCGCCTCGGCGTTCAGGAGGTTGACAATCTGCCGGGGGGTGCCGGCCGGTGCGAACAGGCCGATCCAGGTCTCAACCACCACGCCCTTGAGGCCGACTTCCAGCAGCGTCGGCACATCGGGCAGCACGCTTGACCGGGTTGCGGAGGTCACGGCAAGCGCGCGGAACCGGCCAGACTTGAAGTGCTGCAGGCCGAGAAAGGCATCAAAAATCACATCGACCTCATTGCCCAGCATGGCCGTATAGTACGATGAAACCGCTGCCCCGCCACGCATTAAAAATCGCGCCAGAAAAACCCACCAAAAATCACACCAGGAATCACGCGATTGCCATGCCTGTCCCACACTACCCACTTTTCATCAACAGCCGTTTTGTGGAAAGCCAAAGCGGAGCGCGCTTTGAAACATTCAATCCGTTTACCCGCACTGCCTGGGCCTCCATTTCCGAGGCGGGCGAGGCGCCGCTCGGCGGCTTCAAGGACAGCGGCTTCGGGCGCGAAAAAGGCGAAGCCGCACTTGGCGAATACCTTGCAAGCAAGAACGTGATGATCGACTTTTCGGGCGAGGCTTCAGATCCCTTTACCGTCAGAACCTGATCAAAACCTGATCAAGACTCGATGAAAACCTGATGATAAAAAAGGAAACACCATGCTGGATTTAACGGGGAAGGTCGCCATCGTCACCGGCGCAGGTTCGGTGGGGCCTGGCTGGGGCAATGGCCGCGCAACGGCCACGCT
>JANMVO010000211.1:0-5357 GCA_031392805.1 Rhodoferax sp.
GCGTTTGACGGTGCCGACAAAAATCTTGTCGCCACGCGACATGAAGTCGTTGAGCAGCATCTCGCGCTCGGCATCGCGGATTTTTTGCAGAATGACCTGCTTGGCGGCCATGGCGCCAATGCGGCCAATCGGCACGGACTCAACCGTTTCTTCGATGTACTCATCGACTTCGATGTCGGCAATCTGCTCTTTGGCTTCAAACAGCAAGATCTCCTGGTCGGGCAATTGCAGGCCGGCTTCATCGGGCACCACGTGCCAGCGGCGGAAAGTCTCATAAGCGCCGCTGTCGCGGTCGACGGCCACGCGGATGTCCACGTCACCCTGGTGCAGTTTTTTGGTGGCTTGCGCCAGCGCCGCTTCAACGGCGCCAAACACCACATCACGCTCGACGCTTTTCTCGCGTGAGATGGCTTCCACCAGCATTAACATTTCGCGATTCATGCCATGACTCTCCTGTATCAATCCCGGATCAAAATATGTTCAATCATTTCCCGACGCGGTGTCTTTGACACCTCGCCCCTTGAAGCTCACGATAGGCGCCAGCCGCGCCTCCCGCAATTCATCCAGCGTAAAACCCAATGCCTGCAATGGTGCAGGCAGCCGCTTCCGGCTCACCTTTTGCCCCGGCTTGACAGCAGGCGCATCGCTCCAGACAATTTGCCATCCACCTGCATTTATGTCACCTTTGTCGCCTTTGTCATCACCGCCGCCATCTGCTCCCTGGACCCGCTCCAGCGTGCCGCGAAACTTCTTGCGCGTGGCGTTGACCTGTCCTGCCGCTGCCGCGCCGATTGGCGCCTTCAGCGACACGTCAATCACCTGGCCGACAAACCGCTCAAAATCTTTTTCATGGCGCAGGGGGCGGTCAATACCCGGCGAAGACACCTCCAGCCGCTTGTACTCCACCCCGTCCACTTCCAGCGCAAACACCAATTGCCGCGTCACTTTCTCGCAGTCCTCTACATTGACGAACTGCTCGGGCACCAAGTCAGGCGCACCCACCGACGCACCAACCGACTCTGTAGCCGACGCTGTGCCAGGCTTGGTCCACGGCAAATCAATCGTGATGCGCAGCAGCCCGCCGGCCGAGCGTTCAATCTCCACCAGGTCGTAACCCAGTCCGGTCACGGTTTGCTCGACGATTTCCTGAACAGCCACTGGCATCCTTGCTTCCAAGCAAAACGACTTACAGGCGACGAGCATGCGACATGCAAAAACAATCGCCCAAAAAAAACGGGCGGTAAATACCCGCCCGTTTGGTCGTGAAGCCAGGATTGTACCTTAATGCGGCTGAAAATTTCGTGCCCTACGACCAAGCGGCACAAGCCTGGGGAAGAACGCGTAGCATGCTGTGGCCTCAATCCAGCCCAGCAGGGGGGTCTGATTTGTTTGGCGGAGAAGCCCGCCAGCGCGCGCGACCCGTGGGCGCGAACACATCAGCCGACGCCAGCGAATGATAAAGTGCACCGGCTACCGACAAAACTCTGGGTGCCACATTGAAAGTCGCGCACAATCTCCGGCTGTCATTCCTTCAACCTATCCCTTCGTCCCCAGCATAAGGAACTGCGCCATGCCGCTTGTCGTATTCAACCAAAAAGGTGGCGTGGGCAAGTCCACCATCACCTGCAATCTGGCCGCCATCAGTGCCAGCCAGGGTCTGCGTACCCTGGTGATTGACCTGGACCCGCAAGGCAACTCCAGCAGCTACCTGCTGGGTGCGCAAGCCAGCGAAGATCAGCCCACCGTGGCGGGGCTTTTCGAGCATTCCCTGGGCTACAGCTTTCGCACCGTGCCGCCAGCCGAGTTCATCGTCGCCACACCGCACGGGCAGCTGCATCTGATGCCGTCGAGCCCGCAGCTCAATGAACTGCAGGCCAAGCTGGAGTCGCGCCAAAAGATCTACAAGCTGCGCGAGGCCCTGCAGCAATTGGCCAGCGACTACGAGCGAATCTACATCGACACGCCGCCTGCGCTGAACTTCTACACCCGATCGGCCCTGATAGGTGCACGCAGCTGCCTGATCCCGTTTGACTGCGACGAGTTTTCTCGCCAGGCGCTGTACACCCTGATGGACAACGTGCAGGAAATCCGCGCCGACCACAACCCCGACCTGGTGGTAGAAGGCATCGTGGTCAACCAGTTCCAGCCGCGCGCCAACCTGCCCCAGCGCATCGTCAACGAACTGATAGCAGAAGGCCTGCCGGTGCTGAAGCCCTACCTGCCGTCCTCGGTCAAGATCCGCGAGTCCCACGAGCAGTCACTGCCCATGATTTACATGGAGCCGAACCACAAGCTGACGCAGGCGCTGGTGGCGTTGCATGGCGCGCTGCGCGGCGGGGATGCGCAAACTGATGCAAAAAGCAGACGCCGTGCCTGATTCCATCTCCATTTCAATCGGACAGGTCGTTGCACCTCCTGGCCGTGCTGAAGCACTGTCTTCGTCGGTGCGCCTCTCCGATTGAAATGGAAACGGAATTAGAGGGTTCCGTAACTGTGCAGGCCACTCAAAAACATGTTGACGCCTAAAAAGGCGAAGGTGGTCACGGCCAGGCCACTCAATGCCCACCAGGCCGCCACGGTGCCGCGCAGGCCCTTCATGAGACGCATGTGCAGCCAGGCGGCGTAGTTGAGCCAGACGATCAGCGCCCAGGTTTCCTTGGGGTCCCAGCTCCAGTAGCCGCCCCAGGCCTCGGCCGCCCAGAGCGCGCCCAGCACCGTGGCAATTGTGAAGAAGGCAAAACCCACCGCGATGGACTTGTACATCACGTCGTCCAGCACGGTCAGGTCAGGAAGGCGCGCTGCGATACGCTTGCGCCCCAACAAGATGCCCGCCACAATCAAGGCCGCAAGGCCAAAATAGACCGCCCAGTAGCTGCTGGCGTTCTCCGCCGCCTTGGTGCGGAAAACGACGGGCTCAAAACACAGCACAATGCCCAGCAGCCACAAAGGTGCAAGCTTGTACCAGCGGGTCTCGCCCGCCTGGTTCTTGATGAGGTAGGCAAACGCCACCATCGCGGCCAATGCAAAGGTACCGTAGCCTATGAAGTTGGCCGGCACATGCAGCTTCATCCACCAGCTTTTCAGGGCAGGCACCAGCGGCTGAATCTCGTGCGCCTCACGCACCACCGTGTACCAGAGCAAAAAACCAACCGCCGCACTGACCACCAGCATGACAAACGCACCCAGCGAACGTGTTTTGTACTGCGCCTCGAAATACAAGTAAAAAGTAGCCGTCAGCCAGCAAAACAGTACAAAGACTTCGTAGAGGTTGCTGACCGGAATGTGGCCAATATCGGCCCCCAGCAGATAGCTCTCGTACCAGCGCACCATGGTGCCAGTAAGCGCCATGCCCACCGCCACCCACGCCAGGCGCGAGCCAATCATCTCCATCGTGCTGCTTTCACCTTTGGCAAAGATGCCCATCCAGTAGAAGGCCGTGCTCATGAAGAAAAGCATGCTCATCCACAGAATGGCCGACTGGCTGGAGAGAAAATACTTGAGCCAGAACACCTTCTCGGCGCTGGCAAGATTGCCCTGGTATGCGTTGATGCCGAGCAGCGCGGCCCCAGCGACTACCAGCATCAGCACGCGCAAGGGTCGCCAGAACCAGCCGAGTGCGATGGCAGCCGGCATGGCTCCCAGCAGAATGCCTTTTTCATACCCATCCATTGCCTGCGCATAGCGCGACAACGCGAACAGACCGCCGCCCACCACCAGGGCGGCAAACAGCCAGTCGAAGCCGTTGCGTTTTGAGAAATAGCCCTCGCTCAGAGTCAGGGCACCTGAATTGGCGAGCTTGACAGTGCGGTCAGGGGTGGGCGTCGTGGTCGACGTTGAGGTGGACGTTGAGGCAATAGCGGTATTCATCTTGTCAATCCTTCACTCCAATCAGTTTGGCCTTGAGTTGCTCGAACTCGCGGTCCCCGTCCATGGTCTTGCGGTTAGTCGACAAGGCCATCGTGGCCAAGCTTGCCGGCGTACCCGAAGCCGGATCAGCCTGCGGTGCCAGCCATACCCAGACGCGCCGTTCGCGGATGTACAGCATCGCGAAAACACCCAGAATCAACAACGCACAACCGAGGTACACGATGGTCTTTCCCGGCGCGCGAGCCACCTGGAAAACGCTTGCCTGCACCTGGGTAAAATCGGTCAATTGCAGCACCATCGGAGCCGGGTAAAGTTGCGCATCGCTTAAAGCCAAAACCGCCTGCGTCATGAAGCCTTGCGTTTTTTCGTTGGGCTCCAGCGGCTTCTGGCCGGCACGCTCTCGCGACACCTGGGCCAGCTCAAACAGCGCCCCGTTCAAAATCCGGATCAGCACTTCGCCTGCCTTTGATCGTTCGGCCTGCGGTACGTTCAACTCAATAAAATCGGCAACCGCCTGGAGCCCGCCGGCGCCCTGGCCTTCTTTGCCAATTTTAACCGCCTCAACACCGGCAAAGAGACCTAAAGCCCGCGACGCCGAAGCGACCAGTTGCCGCGCCAATTCAGGGCGCTGCGGATCAACCGCTTTGGCGGCGTAGCGCCGCACGGCCAAATCACGCGCAGCCGGGTCTTCCAGCGCGCTTTTGAGCCGCATGAACTCATCGAGTGAACCTGCCTCGTCGGCTGGCACGCGCAGGTAGCGAAACGGCTCGGAGGGCGCGTCGCGTGTACCCAGCAAAAATACCGCAACCGCATCGCCCATGTCCACCGGCAGCATGTAGTTGTGAAATTCGCGCGCCTGACCCGCTGCATCTCGCAGTTTGTAGGTAATGCTCGGCCCGACATTGCGCAGGGTCTTCTTGGTCACGACTTTATTGGCAGCACCCAGCCTTGAAACAATTGACTGGCGCAAGTCAACTTTGCGCACATCCACCGACGACGCGCCCGCTGCGCCGCTCTCAGCAAAATTCTCGACATTGATGACGCGCAGAGCGGTGTATTCGAGTGTCAGCTTGTCGGCACCCTGATCACTCCCATCACCTTTGGTCAACTGGGACGAGCTCCCAATCACGCCTTCAATCGAAAACGGCTGCGTTGCCGCTTTCATTGGAACTGCCTTGAGCCGGACTGTTGAGCCGCCATCGTCAAAGCTCGACTGGTAAATCTCCACCCCTTTGTAGCTTGCAGGGTGGTTCACCTCAACCCGCGCCGGGATCTTTTCGCCGGTGTGAATGTCGTGAATGATGATGTCACTGGCAAACAGTTTGGGCATGCCGGTGGAGTAGTACTCGACGATGAACTTCTTCAGCTCTACCGCAAACGGCAACTCCTGCAACAAAATTCCGTCAGACTGGCTCAACACCGCCGTGCTGGATTGTGTGCCCTCCGTCACCAGCAAGTTGGCGCGAAACGTCGGGTTGTTTTCGCTCAAA
>JANMVO010000411.1:0-2325 GCA_031392805.1 Rhodoferax sp.
CCAGTTGGGGTTAGGCACGTCGGCGTGTTCGACCTTGAATACCCGCGCTGGGTCCAAAATGTCGATTTGCAGCAGAGTGTGCGCTACCGCATCCAGCGTGGCCAGGCCTTTGTGCACGCCGATTTCAAGTATTGCGGTGGCCGGGTCCAGCGACGTGTACAAAATGCGCTTGCCCGCAGAACTCCAGCGCCCGCCAAACAGAAAAGCGCCTTCGGCCGTCTGCCAGGTTTTGAAGTGTTTCGAAGTCTCCAGCCGCCACGCGATGAGTTCAATGCCGCCCAAAGCGCCCGGCAAAGGCGTCATTGCGTCGCGGTCAAGCGTAAACACCGTATTCCATGCGGGACAGCAGCGTCTTGACCATGGCCGTGCCCTCGGAGCTTTGCAGCAGATCAATCGGCGTACGCTGGTCAAGCCCCATGGCGGGGCTGCTGAGCCAGCGCTCGGCCGCCTCCTGCGAGCCAAACACCCCGGTCGCCTGCTGGGTGACTGATATCAGGCGCAAAGTGCGGTCACTGGCGTTGGCATCGAGCGTCTTATCGGCGCTGGCGGCGCGCCGCTGCATGGTGCGGGCAGTGATGCCCAACACGCTGTAGAACTGCTTTTCGTTGATGATGGTGAAGCCCTTCATCACCTGCTTTGCATCGGCCACCCCGATGCCCCGTGCCACCAGGTCGTGGGCGGCCAGACCGCTTGGATTTGCAGCGGGCGATGCTTCTTTCAAAGCGTTTTCCTGCAAACCTCTCACCGCAAATACCTTGAGCGCGGCGGATTTCTGAGTGCCTTTGAAACTTTGAGCTGAATGCTGCATACGAGACTCCTATTCCGTCAAGTGTCGCAATTATTATGGACAGATGACGCATTATGCGCCTTTTCCTCAAATTTCCCACCACTTCGCTCTTCTCGGAACTTCTCGGAACTTTCCCGCGCCTTAGTTTGGGTGCCGTTCGATACGCCGCCTGCAACAAACTGAATCAAACCGTGCCCGTGCTGCCCGAAAACCGCAATGCCACAATCGTGGCTGAATCAAATCCCCAATTTCAATGCAACTCCCCTTCGAACTCATCCTTGGCTGGCGCTACACCCGTGCCAGCCGGGGCACGCGGCGCAACGGCTTTATCTCGTTCATCTCGGGCGTGTCGATGCTGGGCATTGCGCTCGGGGTGGCGGCACTGATCATCGTGCTGAGCGTGATGAACGGCTTTCAGAAAGAGGTGACCAACCGCATGCTCAGCGTCATCTCGCACATCGAGGTGTTCTCGCCTGACGGCGCGGCGCTGCCCGATGTGGCCCTGACGCTCAGCGAAGCCCGGGCCAACCCGCAGGTGATTGGTGCCGCGCCCTTTATCGGGGCGCAGGCCTTGCTGGGGCGCGGTGACGACATCAAGGGCGCACTGGTGCGCGGCATCGACCCGGCGCGCGAGCCCGAGGTGACCGACTTGGGCGCTGCCCTGCAATACACCGCGCTGGCCCGGCTGGTGCCGGGCCAGTTCGGCATCGTTTTAGGGGCTGAGCTGGCGCGCTCCATGGGCGTGCGCATGGGTGACCCGGTGACGCTGATCGCGCCCAGCGGGCAAGTCTCGCCTGCGGGCGTGGTGCCGCGCCTGAAGCAGATGACGGTGGTGGGCCTGTTTGATTCGGGCCACTATGAATATGACGCCGGTCTGGCGTTGCTGCACATGGATGACGCCGCCAAAATTTTTCGCCTGGAAGGCGCCACCGGCATCCGGCTCAAGCTGCGCGATTTGAACCAGGCGCGTGAAGTCGCCGCCGACTTGAGCCGGACCCTGACCGGCAACCTGGTGGTGCGCGACTGGACGCGCCAGAACCGCACCTGGTTTGCCGCCGTGCAGCTGGAAAAACGCATGATGTTCATCATCCTCACCTTGATCGTGGCGGTGGCCGCGTTCAACCTGGTCAGCACGCTGGTGATGACGGTCACCGACAAGCGCGCCGACATTGCCATCCTGCGCACGCTGGGTGCCAGCCCCGGCAGCGTCATGGGCATTTTTGTGGTGCAGGGGGCGATGGTGGGGGTGATTGGCACGCTGGCGGGGCTGGCGCTGGGCCTGGGGATTGCGTTCAATATTGACGTCATCGTGCCGGCGCTGGAAAGGCTTTTAAGTGCGAGCTTTTTACCCAAAGACATCTACCTGATCAGCCGCATGCCCAGCGACCCGCAACAGGCAGACATCGTGCCGATTGCCGTCATCTCGCTGGTGCTGGCATTCCTGGCCACGCTTTACCCGAGCTGGCATGCGAGCCGTGTCAACCCGGCGGAGGCGCTCAGATATGAATAGCGCGATCACTGATCCCGGTATCGCCTCA
>JANMVO010000442.1:0-2095 GCA_031392805.1 Rhodoferax sp.
CGGCTTGAAGCGCCACAGCAAGCCGATCACCCCGCCGTAGCCGGCCAAAATAAAGCTAGCGTAAACCAGTAGTTCCCGCGTGGTGAGCCGCAGCACGCCGAACAGAAAATTCATCAGCAGGAGCACCAGGAACACCGCCCGCGCCCCATCGGCCGCGTACATCGGGTACAGGATAACGAGGGTCGAGGTCAACATTTGCGCAACGGTGAGACTCGGATCGCTGAACCTCAGATTGAGCCCCGAGCGGAACACGAGGTAGAAAGCGAGGACCGCCAGCAGGACCAGGCTGGCGCTTTGGTAGAAGGCGGCGATGGACAGAAAGCCCAGCCGATAGCAGGCAAACATCAGGCCGGTCGCCAGCAGAGACGTGCCGGCCGCCATGAAAAAACGGCGCAGGCGCAGCGCCTGCCAGGGATCGTCGTGACGCACCGAGGAAATGTGGAGGGTCATGCTCGAATTATGATTGACGCATGGCGGCGGCTCGTTGCCCCCGTGCTGTGGCTTGCTGGAACGCTTGCAGCGCAGCAAAATGCTATTACATTAATAGCTTACTATGGCCATTCCAGGAGGGCTAATGTCTGCTTTTATTGCCAAGCTTGCGATAAACCGTGGCCCGGCTGATGCCCAGCTCCCGCGCGGCCTGCATCACATTGCCGCGGGCTTGCATGACGGCTTTGCGGATTAGCGCCGTCTCGACATCGCGCAGTGAGCGGTGCTCACTCCCCGGCATGCCGCGTTGCGTTGATGCGCCCGAATTGGCGGCTCCCCGGTTGACAGAAATGGCGTGCAGGCGCAAGCCTGACCACAGCGGCACATCAATCGGCGCAGGCTGCCCATACGCCTCACGCCCGGCCGCTTCAAACAACATCTCGTACGGCATGGCGAACAGTTCGCTGCTATGAAGGGGCGCAGGGCTGGACGCGCTGGACGCATTGGGCTGGCTCAGTTGTGCCACCATTTCCCGTGCGGTCTGGTTCGCGCCCATCACCCAGCCATCGGCGTCCAGGCACACCAGGCCATCGGTTTCATCACCCAGGATCCGACCGGGCCAGTTCAGGCGCACCAGCAGGCTGTGCGGGCGCTCCAGCGTCAGCGCGTTTTCGATGCTGCGGGCAGACTGCGCCACCAGATGTTTGAGTTCGGGCCGCTCGACGGCTTCAATGCCGGTCAAGTCAAGCATGCCCACGCACCGTCCGTCGGGCCCGAACAGGGGGGCGCCGGCGCAACTGTAGGGCGCGTTGGCAGCATAAAAATGCTCGCCACGGTGCAGCCATACGGGTTGCAATTCAGTCAAGGCCGCGCCAATGGCCGAGGTGCCCACACTGCGCTCGGACAGATCAACACCAATGCGCGCAATCGCGCTGGCGCGCGGGTCGCTGCGGTCGACCTGGCCGTTGACGTCCACGACGACACCCTGAGCATTGGTCAGGATGGCAAAGTAGCGCGTGTCGGCAATCGCATGCCCCAGTCTTTTAAGCGCAGGCCGGGCTGCAGTCAACAGCGTGTGGTTGGCTTCTTCAATGCGGTTCAGGGCTTGTGCCGGGATCATGTCGAAAGTCACCGCATCCTCGGGCCGCTGGCCGCTGGCCAGGCAGCGCAGCCAGGAGCGCGTGAT
Source organism: Rhodoferax sp. (assembly GCA_031392805.1). Taxonomy (GTDB): domain Bacteria; phylum Pseudomonadota; class Gammaproteobacteria; order Burkholderiales; family Burkholderiaceae_C; genus JANYCG01. The sequence goes on from JANMVO010000442.1 coordinate 1,616, forward strand.
CCACGTCTCTGTCAAACCGCCCAGCAGTGGTTTACCCTCTTGCAGCACTGCCTGGCGTGCCAGAGCGATCTGGCGCATGCGTTGTTCCGATGAGCGGGTCAAGGTTTGGAGCATGCCACAGCTTAACGGGTTTGGCGCCTGGATGGAAGCCCGGCGCACACAATGTGACATTTTGAGAATTTCCCAGGGTACTGGCCGGTCACTAAGGGTTTAGCCTAGGTTTTTGATCGGTTAGCGCTTTGATAATTTATTTGCTCAACTTCCCACCCACAGATGGAGAAAACTTTTATGCAGGTTCAGTTCAAAGTCAACGGCAAATCATCCACCCTAGACCTCGCTCCCAACACGCTGCTGGTGCAAGCCCTGCGTGACAACCTCAAACTGACAGGCACCCATGTCGGCTGCGACACCGCGCAGTGCGGTGCCTGCACCGTCATCATGAACGGGCGTGCCGTCAAGTCGTGCAATATTCTGGCAGCC
>JANMVO010000452.1:0-6195 GCA_031392805.1 Rhodoferax sp.
TTCTGCCGTCAGGCAACGACAACTTGCGCGCCTGCGCCCTGCATGGCAATCACGCCAATCTCATACACCGTCTCGCCCGAGGTGCGCAGTGTTGCCGCGCACGCTGCCGCTTGGTCCGCATCAATCACCACCACCATGCCAATGCCATTGTTGAAGGTGCGGTTCATCTCAAAGTCGTCAATGCCGGCCGTCTTCTGCAGCCAGGCGAACAGCTCGGTTTGTGGCCAACTGCCTTTTTTCAGGTGGGCTGCCGTGCCTTCGGGCAGCACGCGAGGAATGTTTTCCAGCAGGCCACCGCCTGTGATGTGGGCCAGCGCCTTGATACCCGACCCTGACTCTGGGGCGACCGGATACGCCACCAGCGCGGCCAGCACATTTTTCACGTACAGACGGGTGGGTGCCATCAGGGCTTGCCTGAACGGCTTGCCATCCAGTGTGACAGGCAGCCTGCTTTCATCGCGTTCAATGCCCGCGCCCGAGGCAGCCTCAACCGTACAGGTGCGTTCGATGCATTTGCGCACCAGGCTGAACCCATTCGAATGCACACCGCTGGACGCCAGCCCCAGCACCACGTCGCCAGGCTTCACGTTCTGTCCGGTCAGGATTTTCGACTTCTCCACCGCGCCCACGGCAAAACCGGCCAGGTCGTATTCACCGGCTGGGTACATGCCGGGCATCTCGGCCGTTTCGCCGCCAATCAGCGCGCAGCCAGACAGTTCGCAGCCCCGGGCGATGCCGCCAATCACGGCAGCGGCGGTGTCCACGTCGAGCTTGCCGCAGGCGAAGTAGTCCAGAAAAAACAGCGGCTCGGCCCCTTGCACCAGCACGTCGTTCACGCTCATGGCGACCAGGTCAATGCCCACGGTGTCATGCATTGCCCACTCAAATGCCAGCTTGAGCTTGGTGCCCACGCCGTCAGTGCCGCTGACCAGCACTGGCTCTTTGTAACGCTTGGGCACCTCAAACAGCGCGCCAAAACCGCCAATGCCGGCCAGCACACCTTCACGCATGGTTTTTTTTGCCAGCGGCTTGATGCGCTCTACCAGCGCATCGCCTGCGTCAATGTCAACGCCGGCATCTTTGTAGCTGATTGACGTGGTGGCTGGAGAGGAAGGTATGGAAGTGCGTGTCATGAAAATTGTGCCAAAGTAGGGCAAGAAACTCGAAAAAATTCGAAAAGAAGAGCAAAAGGAAAGCGAAAGCTGAGCCTGTGGAACGCAAGATTCGGGCTGAGGTGGGGTGATGCGCCAGACCCCGATAGAATTTGCCCAGATTTTAAGCCTTGGTCTCCCCTTTATCCCGTATGCAATTTACCTCCCCTCAAAAACGTGCCTTGACCTGGGCTGCCATTGCCTTGCTTGCGGTGCTGGCGCTGTGGCTGCTGGGCCCGGTGCTGACGCCGTTTGTCGTGGCAGCCGTACTGGCTTATGCGCTGACGCCGCTGGTCAACCGGCTGGACCGCCTGGGCCGTGGCCGCATGCCGCGCGTGCTGGCGGTGGTGCTGGTGGAAGTGCTGTTTGTGCTGGCCCTGTTGAGTTTGCTGTTGCTGATGGTCCCCATCATGGCCAAGGAAATTCCCTTGATGCGCGAGCAATTGCCGCTGCTGGCCGACCATGCCAATGCATGGCTGTCGCCCTTGCTGGCGCAGTACGGTTTCAAGTTGGCGCTCGACGTGGCCAGCATCAAAGCCTTCGTTCTCAAGTACCTCAACACCAATTTTGAAGACGCTTTTGCGTCGCTGCTGTCGTCGCTGAAACTCGGTGGCAGCGTGGCGCTGACGCTGGTGGGCAATGCTGTGCTGATTCCAGTCGCGCTGTTTTATCTGCTGATGGATTGGGGCCAGTTTGTGGGCCGCCTGGTGGCACTGGTGCCACTTCGCCTGCGCAGTGGCTATGACAGTTTTACCGATGAGGCGGACTCGGTGTTGGGCCAATACCTGCGTGGCCAACTGCTGGTGATGCTGATCATGGCGGCGTTTTACAGCGTGGGCATGACCCTGTTCGGGCTTGATCTGGCGCTGCCGATTGGCATTTTTACGGGCCTGGCGATGTTTGTGCCGTACCTGGGCTTTGGTATCGGGCTGATCCTCGCGCTGCTCGCCGGATTGCTCCAATTTGTGTCCATCAAGGCGGTGGTGATGGTGGCGGTGGTGTTTGGCGTCGGCCAGGTGCTCGAGGGCTTTGTGCTCACGCCGCGCCTGGTGGGTGAGCGCATTGGCCTGCATCCGCTGGCTGTGATTTTTGCACTGCTGGCGTTTGGTCAGATCTTTGGTTTTGTCGGCGTGCTGATCGCCTTGCCGGCCAGTGCGGTGCTGCTGGTGGCCATACGCCGCCTGCAGGCCAGCTATGTGAGCAGCAAGCTTTATACCGGTTAAGAATTCACGCAATGAAACAGATTGCACTCGACATCGGCCTGGTCACGGGGCCAACGCTTGCGAGTTTTTTCACCGGGCCGAACGAAGCCGTCGTCAAACACCTGGAATTGTGGGTTGGCACGCAGGCCAACTCGGCCACCCGTTCTCCGGTGCCAACCTATTTGTGGGGCATGTCCGGCAGCGGCAAAACCCATTTGCTCAAGGCCGCGCGCGAGGCTTTGCGTGAGCAGGGGGCCATTGTGGGCTGGCTCGATGCTTCCCTGCACGAGCCACCGGCTTTCAATGACGCCTGGGCTGCGGTGCTGCTGGACGACGTGCATGCCTACACCGCTGTGCAGCAGCATGCGGCGTTCAACTGGTTCGTCAATGCGCAGACGCAGGCGCGCTGGGTGCTGGCGGCTGGCGAGTTGCCGCCCGCTGGGCTGAAGCTGCGCGATGACTTGCGCTCGCGCCTGGGCTGGGGCCATGTGTTTGGCCTGAAGGTGCTGAGCGAACCGGAGCGCCGCGCCGTGTTGCGCCAGGCCGCAGACGCGCGCGGCGTGTTTTTGGGCGACGAGGTGATGGACTTCATGCTGACGCGCTTCAGCCGCGATCTGGGCAGCTTGATGGAACTGCTGGACCTGATAGACAGCTACGCCCTGCAAACCAAACGTGCAATCACCATTCCGCTGATTAAATCGATGATGGAGGAGTCATGAGTGGAAATCAATCTTTCGATGGGCGTTCCCTGGGAAATTTGGCCCCTTCCGGGTTGATGGCTGCGGCTGCGGGTCGGCCTGCGCAGGCCGCAGCAGACCGAAGTGGTGCTGACGCTGGCGGCGCTGCGGCCTGCCAGGCCAGCGCATCACACGAAGTGGCTGGGGCGGGGGTTCGCGTTACCTTTTTCGACCTGGACCACACCCTGCTGCCGATCGATTCCGATTATTCCTGGGGCGTGTTCACCACCACCATCGGCTGGACTGACCGGCAAGAGTTTGGCCGACGCAACGACGAGTTTTTTGCCCATTACAAGGCGGGCACGCTCGATATCCACGACTACGTGCGCTTTGCCACAGATGCGGTCCGGCGCCAGGGTGCTTCTAATTCAATAGCTGCTCACGCCCGATTTATGCAGTCTGTGATTGAACCCGCCTTGAAAAAAGAGGCGTTAGCACTGGTTCAGGAGCATCTGGATGCCGGTGACACCGTGGTCATCGTCACCGCCACCAATGAATTCGTCACGCGTCCGATTGCTGCTGCGTTTGGTGTGCAGGAGCTGATTGCCGTGCAACTGGAGCGTGATACTGCGCCCGGTGGCAGCGGCTGGATCACGGGGAACATCCTGGGCGTGCCATCGGCGCGCGAGGGCAAGGTCACGCGGGTTGAGCAGTGGCTTGAACAGCGCAACTTGGGCTGGTCTGATGTTGACAGCACTTTCTACACCGACTCCATCAACGACCTGGCTTTGATGGAAAAAGTGACGCATCCCGTGGCCACCAACCCGGATGCGCGTTTGCGTGCCGTCGCCAGCGAGCGTGGATGGCGCATACTTGACCTCTTTGCAGCAAATTAGCGCCGTTTCTGCCTCACTGGCGCCTTGCGAATTGGCGGGCCCTGGCCTCTTTGGCTCAGGCCTGGGCATCAGGCTCAAGCTCCAAGTTTTTGCATTCAGTTCAAGCATCAGTTTTCAATGATTAAAAAATTTATAGAAAAGCTTTTAGGCAAATCCTCTTCGACGCCTGCCAAGCCTCGCAAACCCAACTTTGGCAAACGTGAAGAAGTGGGCGTTGCGGTTCACGGCATCAACCCGGATCTGGTGGACGAACGTGCCCGGTTTGTGGTGCGCACTTTGAAAGACGCTGGTTTTGACGCCTACATCGTCGGCGGTGCGGTGCGTGATTTGATGGTCGGCCTGGCCCCCAAAGATTTCGACGTGGCGACCAACGCCACACCCGAGCAGGTCAAGGGGCTGTTTCGCCGCGCCTTCATCATCGGGCGGCGCTTTCGCATCGTGCACGTGGTGCATGGCCGCGGGCGCGAGCATGAGGTGATTGAGGTCTCAACTTTTCGCGCCTACATGGACAACGCCGCTGCTGAGGCAGTTGCCGGCAACGAGCGCACCAGCAAAAATGAACTGGCAGGCATGAAGCACGCAGTGGACTCATCGGGCCGCGTGCTGCGCGACAACGTCTGGGGCCCGCAGGAGGAAGACGCGGTACGCCGTGACTTCACCATCAACGCCATGTACTACGACCCGCAGGCGCAGATCGTGGTGGACTACCACGGCGGCATTGCTGACACCAAAAAACGCGTCATCCGCATGATTGGCGACCCCGCCACGCGCTACCGTGAAGACCCGGTGCGCATCATCCGCGCGGTGCGTTTTGCCGCCAAGTTAAGCCCGCTCGGTTTCAAGCTGGAGGCCAAAACGGCCGCCCCGCTCATCAAGTCACAAGAGTTGCTGGCTGACGTGCCGCAGAGCCGTCTGTTTGATGAAATGCTCAAACTTTTGCAGACCGGCCATTCGCTGGCTTCCATCGAACAGCTAAAGGCTTTGGGCATGGCGCGCGGCATCTACCCGCTGCTGGACGTAGTGGTGGAGCGGGCTGGGCAGCCTTTTGTCAGCGCAGCTTTGAAAGACACCGACCGCCGTGTGGGCGAGGGCAAGCCGGTAGCACCAAGCTTCCTGCTGGCCAGTGTCCTGTGGGCAGATGTGCGGGATGGCTGGGCCGCACGCATCGCCCAGCACCAGCACTCGCACCCGGCCTTGCAGGACGCAATAGACGATGTGTTCAACGCCCGCATTGGCGACGTGTCGGGCCGAGGCAGGCTGGCCGGGGACATGCGGGAAATCTGGATGATGCAGCCGCGTTTTGAGAAACGGGTGGGCAGCGCGCCATTTGGCCTGGTGGACCAGCCGCGCTTCCGGGCGGCGTTTGATTTCATGCGCCTGCGCACCGACGCGGGCGAGGTGGACGAAGTGCTGGCTGACTGGTGGCAGGAATTCAGCATGGCTGATGACAGCCTGCGCCAGGATCTGGTGGACCAGGTGCGCGAAGAGCAGCAGCAACGGCCCAAAATGGCCCGTGCGCCCCGGCCCATGAATGCCGCACCAGGACTTGCCGCGCCTGCGCAGACGGCTGATGCGGTTAGGGCCACCGGCGGGACTGCGTCTGATGGGGCGAGCGGTGCGGGGCAGGAAGCGGGCGACCCGTGGCAGGACCCATTGAGCGACGCACCCCGCAAACGCCGCCGACGCCGCCGCACGGGTGTGGCCAGAAACGGGAATGTCGGTGGCAATGAGGCTGGCAACCAGCAGGCCTGAGGCGGATCGCCATCAGGTTAGTGGATGGGGTGATGCAAAACCAGGGCGCGTCATTCAGGAGGTCAGTGGTCACATCATTCATTGCCATCGGTGCCAACCTGGGGGACGCGCAGGCCACCGTCTTGCAGGCCATGCAAGCCATCGGCGCGTTGCCCGGCACCACGCTGCTGCATCGCTCGTCCCTGTATCGCACCGCGCCGGTGGATTCACGTGGCCCGGACTACATCAACGCCGTGCTTGAAATCTCGACAGAATTGGGCGCCCCTGAATTGCTGGCCCAGTTGCAGGCCCTCGAAAACTCGGCTGGCCGGGTGCGCCCTTACCGCAATGCGCCACGCACCCTGGACCTTGACATCCTGCTTTATGGCAACGAATTGATCAACACGCCAACGCTGGTGCTGCCGCATCCGCGCATGATGGCGCGCGGCTTTGTGCTGGTGCCGCTGGCGGAAATTGCCCCGGCGCGGGTAACTGCCGCGCAATTGCAGGCGGTGAGCGCACAAACCATCAGCCGCAT
>JANMVO010000467.1:0-2103 GCA_031392805.1 Rhodoferax sp.
ACTGCCCACGCAGCCCAATAGCCGCATTGAGGAGTTGCTGCCGACGCGCTGGAAGGCTGGCGGCGCAACCGGCCATGCCGCGCCAGCCTGATAAAGCAACGGGGAATTCGGCGCAAGGGTGGTGGGGGCTGGACGTTTACAGTTCTTGGGTGGTTTCAGATGAAGGTATCGACGGCCGACCTGTCACCTGCCGTTCGCAACGTCACGACCAACCCCGGCCGAGGACAGACCCCCGAAGACTGCAAATCCGCCGGCATCGAGAGCTTGTCAGCCACCGGTCAAAGCATTGAGCCCAATCGCTGGGCCGGCTTCATTGCCGTCATCAATGTGAATGCGGATGCCGGAGCAGTAGGCCGAAATGTGGTTGCAAACGCGCTGGAGCCGGCATCGTTCTATGAGCACGAAATGCTCCACGTTATGGGCCAGTTCAACCATTCGCACAACCTGCCGAACGACATAACCTTGGATCACGTTTGGGGCTTGCCAGTCGACCTCACAAATCTGTTGCATGAGTACAACGACCCCTGGGACATCATGAGCTACGACATCGGCTTGTTTTCCTACCAGACTGGGCAGCACGGCGAGACAGGTCCGACGCTCAACAACGCCTACCGTTCGCTGCTGGGCTGGCTACCGGCCGCGCGCACCGCAACGCTGCGCGTGCGCACCGACTCGGACCGAAAGCCGCTGCGCCTCACGCTCGCGCCTGTCAGCGAGCCGCAGACGGCTGGCCCGCTGCTGGCCGTGGTAGACCTACCGAACAGCGTGCGCTATTCCGTTGAGTACCACGCCACGAGCGGGTTCGATCGCGGCATTCCGCGCGGAGAAGTGGTTGTGCGCGAGTGGCGTTCTGACGGAGCAACGTATCTAGTGCGCCAGACCAACGGGCACGTCGGCTTCTTTCCTGGCGAACCGGCGTTTACCGATCGAGGCAACCGGCTAAAAATCAGCGTCGAGTCGATCGCTGCGGGCGGCCCCTCCGGGACCTCAGCGACGATCAACATCGATCCAACCTTCCAAATCCCGCCGCCGCACACTGATCCTGTGGCGTGCAGCGTCTTCAACGATGGCAACTCGCGCATGACGGGGCGCTCCGAAGCCATCTTCTTTGGCAACAACGCCAGCGCCTGCATCCCCGACGGCACGGCAACCGGCAGTTGCCGCAAGTGGTTCGGCAACTGCGTGGCCAGCAAGACCGGCGAGACGGTCACCTTCAAAGTCTTCGGCGATGGCAACAGCAGCGCGAGTAACACATCTGGCGCGGTGTACAGCCCCGTGCCGCAATCCAGCTGTGTGCCCGACGGCAGTGCCAGCGGAAGTTGCCGCAAGTGGTTCGGCCTTGCCGCTACGCCCACGCATGCCGTTGAGTGCTACCTGTTCGACGATGGCCTGTCGAACTGGGTCGGCCCGAGCGAGGCCATCTTCTACGGCGGCCCAGGCAAGGTCTGCATGCCAGACGGCACGGCCACCGGCACTTGCCGCAAGTGGTTCGGCAATTGCCAAGTCACCTTGAGGCCAGTGCAAACCACTACGCCGCCGCCCTCGCCCGCCCGACTGCAATGCCTGAAGGACTGTGCTGGCGAGCGAAACGCCTGCATGGCCGACGTGGGCACACGCGGCGGCCCACGCCCGCAGCAGTGCAGCGCGCAGTTCAATTCGTGCAACTCCGCCTGCCCGCGTCCCTGAAGGCCCCCACCCTCTTCAAAAGACGCTGCCTCAATGTCCGTGTTGCCTGCGCGCAAACGCAAGGCTTCTCTTTTGACACAGTAAAATTATGCGCCACGTTCCGGATTTTTGTTGCACACGGGAATGCATTGGAATGCGTGGTGGAATGCATGGGGTCAGGTCTTTCAATGATGCATTTGGGTGACTGCATGACCTGACCTCAAGGCCTTTTGTGATCCCCAAGGCTTTTTGCATCCAGGCGCACTGGCCAAGAAAGTCGCCTACGCCGTCGGTTTCAACCATGCCTATCCGGTTGACACCCAAGGGTACTACCCGTAGTGGCTACAGGTTCGGGGCAGCCGAGTGATGCCAAAGCCCGGTGTACAGGTCGTCGTAAGTTGGCCCTGCGACACGAGTCCCGATTCCGAGTACCGAAGC
>JANMVO010000506.1:0-4340 GCA_031392805.1 Rhodoferax sp.
GAACCAGAAATATTTTCCGCTGCTGGACGCAACGGGCAAGCTGACCAACAAGTTTCTGGTGGTCAGCAACATCAGCCCGTCTGACGCCAGTGCCGTGATTGGCGGCAACGAGCGCGTGGTGCGCCCGCGTTTGGCCGATGCCAAATTTTTCTTTGACCAGGACCGCAAGAAGTCGCTGGAGTCCCGGGTTGACGGCCTCAGCAAGGTGGTCTACCACAACAAGCTGGGCACGCAGGGCGAGCGCATGGAACGCGTGCGCGCGATTGCCAAAGCCATTGGCCAACAACTTGGTGGTGACGGGCGGGTGGGCGCGGGAGCGCAGGCTTGCACGCTCGCACAGGCCGCAGACACCGCTGCCCGCCTGGCCAAGACCGACTTGCTGACCGACATGGTGGGTGAGTTCCCCGAACTGCAAGGCATCATGGGCGGCTACTACGCGCGCCACGACGGCTTGAGCGAAGACATTGCCCTTGCGATTGAAGACCATTACAAACCGCGCTTCGCAGGTGATGAATTGCCCCGCAATCAGGTGGGTGTTGCCGTCGCTTTGGCCGACAAGCTTGAAACCCTGGTTGGCATGTTCGGCATTGGCAATCTGCCAACGGGCGACAAAGACCCGTTTGCGCTGCGCCGCCATGCGCTGGGCGTGATTCGAATGCTAGTGGAGCGGGACTTGTCGCTTGAACTGTTTGATTTGTTCAATGGGGCGATGACTACCCCAGAGTGGCCCGAGCAATGGAGCCGCATGATGCCCGTTTCTAGCGGTGGGCACACCATTGCGGTTGGATTGGAAGACTTTATATACGACCGCCTCGCTGGTTCCCTGCGTGAACAAGGCTACAGCGCACAGGAAGTCGATGCGGTTGTATCGTTGCGCCCCCAGCGTCTGGGCGATGTCCCCAAACGCCTCGCCGCAGTCCGCGCCTTCGCCGCCCTGCCCGAAGCCCCCGCGCTCGCAGCCGCCAACAAACGCATAGGCAACATCCTGAAAAAGACCGATGCGGTGGACGCGCATGTCAGTGAACTGCTGCTGAAAGAACCCGTAGAACAAGCGCTGTACGCCGCCATGCAGGACATCACTCCCAAAGCGAATGCGCAATTTGACGCAGGCGACTACACCGCGTCGCTGCAAACCCTGGCCGCCCTGCGCGCATCAGTGGACGCGTTCTTTGACGGCGTCATGGTCAATGCCGAAGAGATCGATTTGCGACTGAACCGCCTGGGTTTACTGACCGCGCTGCACGCCGCCATGAACCGCGTGGCCGATTTGTCCAAGTTGGCAAGTTAGTCCTTCGGCTTGATAATCAGTCCATGCCCACCCAGCAACAGATCAACGCCTTCACCCAGGCGTTTCACCGCACGGCCATCCAGCGGCTTGCCTTGGAGCCTGCGCTGGTGGAACGGGCGCTGCAAACCGTTCAGCGCTGGCAGGATCAACGGGGCCCCAGCGCATCCGATCCCTACATGCGTGAGTGGCAATTGCTGCTCAGGGGCGATTTGGACGAACTTCAGAACCGCGTTTGTGCCGACAATGACGAAGGCGCCACCCTGCGCAACGCATCTCCGCTGGGTTTCGTGTTGACGCCCACAGAGCGCCAGGCTTTGCGCGCGCAGAGCACGGCGTAGACTTCATGCAGCGCAGCGAGCTTGCCCATGTGCTGCGCGCCAGTTCAGCCATCGCCCATGAAACCAGCTTCGTCCTTATCGGCGTCCAGGCTGCTGGCAGTCAGAAAGATGCCGATTACGTCCGGGTTTTGCTGCAACACAATTTGGTGAATCTTGACGTATTGATTGAGCGCATTGGATTGCTGGACGCTGCAAAAAATAACCTGACCCACATCACCCAATGGACCCAGCGCCGCGCGCAGGAGGCTACCGCATGAAACTCGTCATCCTCGACCGCGACGGCACCATCAACGCCGAGAGCGTGGAGTTCATCAAGTCGCCCGAAGAATGGATGCCGCTGCCCGGCGCGCTGGAGGCCATCGCGCGGCTTAACCATGCGGGCTGGCATGTGGTGGTCGCGTCCAACCAGTCGGGTCTGGGTCGCGGGTTGTTTGACGTGGCCTCGCTCAACGCAATGCACGCCAAGTTGCACAAGATGCTGGCCGCCGTTGGCGGGCGGATTGACGCGGTTTTTTACTGCCCGCACACGCCCGATGACAAATGCCATTGCCGCAAACCCGAGCCGGGCCTGTTTGAGCAGATTGGCGAGCGCTATGGGATTGACCTCAAGGGCGTGCCCGTGGTGGGCGACGCGCTGCGCGACGTGGTGGCGGGTGCGGCGGCCGGTTGCGAGCCGCACCTGGTGTTGACCGGCAACGGTGCCGTCTACCAGGGGCGTGCCCTGCCCGGCACCTTTCCCGTGGGCACCAGGGTGCATGAAAATTTGTCCGCTTTTGCCAATTGGCTGGTGTTGAGAGGGGCGGTCGCTGCCCACTCGGTTTCCGTTTGAGAACTGGCGTTGTTTGCTATAAACTAGATAGCATTCTATATAATAAAAACAAGGGCAAATAGCCTTTCTATCAACTATGTCGGCGATTCGCTCATTCATTCACCTGCTCTGGATGCTGGTCACCGTGATCCCCGTGGCCTTGTGGATGATGGCCGCCGCACCCTTTGCCAGTGCCAGGCACATGCTGGCATCCGCCAATTTTTTTCTGGCCTGCGCCATGGTCGGCCTGCGCACCATTTGTGGCGTGAAATGGAAAGTGATTGGCGCTGAAAACCTGCCTGGGCTGGGTCCGCAAGGCCACCCGTTGCCGGCGATTTTGCTGGTCAAACACCAGTCCACGCTTGAGACCTTTCTGATGCCGCTGATCATGCCGCGGCCGCTCGCCTATGTGTTCAAAAAGGAAATCCTGCACGTTCCGTTTTTTGGCTGGGGCATTGCCCGCCTGGAAATGATCCACATTGACCGCACGGCGGGCAAGCAGGCATTCGCAAAGGTGACCGAGCAAGGCCGGCTTCTGTTGGCGAAAGGCACCTGGGTCATCATGTTCCCCGAGGGCACGCGCATCCCCCGTGGCAAAGTGGGGCAGTACAAGTCGGGCGGCACCCGCCTTGCCGTTGCCACCGGTGCACCCGTTGTGCCCATCGCCGTGACTTCGGCCAAATGCTGGCCGCGCAAAGGCCTGATCAAAACGCCCGGCACCATCGAGGTGTCGATTGGCAAACCCATACCCAGCGTTGGCCGCCAGCCCGACGAGCTGATGCGCGAAGTGCAGGACTGGATTGAGGCTGAGATGCGGCGCCTGGACCCTGGTGCATACCATTAAACTTGCCTCTCATGCGCGGCTTATTGCAGTTTACCCTTGACCTGTTTGACCCTGCGCCTGTTGTGCAGCCGATGGCGCCCGCCTTGCCTCCGGTTCGAAAAAAAATCGACAAATCAGAGCAAAATCAGGCTGTAGCCAGCGTCAAACATGCACAAGATGCTATTATATTAGTTGCACCTGATGCACCGTTGCCGACCCAGTCATTGAGCGAGGTGATGCACCCGGTTAATTTCCGCCATCCACGCGCCAACCGCGAAGCGCGCCTGCACGATGCGCTGGTGGCCTATGAATTCAAGCGCGGCAGGCGGCGCACCATTGGATTCCTCGTCGGTCCAGACGGTCTGGTGGTTAGCGCACCCAAGTGGGTGCCGCTGTACGAAGTGGAAACCGCAGTGCGCGGGAAGGCCGCCTGGATCGTCAAGAAGCTGGGTGAGGTGCGCGAGCGGCATGACCGCCTGGAGTCAGCCCGCATTGAATGGCGCGATGGCACCACAATTCCATTTTTGGGCCAGCAGGTGATGGTGGTGCTTGACCCGAGCCATGCGTTTGGCGGCGCTGGGGCTGAATTGTCAGGTGGCCGCGTAGCCGGTGCCGTGCTCAACACCGATGCCGATGCAGCCAGCCTCACGCTGCACGTGGCCCTGCCGCACAGCGCCACGCCCGCGCAGATTCGTGACGCGGTGCAGGCCTGGCTGATGCGTCAAGCCAAGCGCATCTTCACCGAGCGGCTGGATCACTTTGGCCCGACGCTGAGTGTGCAGTGGCGCAAGCTCTCGCTCAGCAGCGCCGGCACACGCTGGGGCAGTGCCAGCGCCGACGGCGCCATCCGCCTGAACTGGCGGCTGGTGCATTTCAAGCAGGCGGTGATCGACTATGTCGTGGTGCATGAACTCAGCCACCTGCGGGTGATGGACCACAGCCCGCGCTTTTGGGATACCGTGCGCAGCGTGGTGCCCGATTACGCGGCGCTTCGCGGGCAGCTCAAAGACGACTCGGTGCCGCGCTGGAAGTGATGTGATGGGCTTCGCAAAGCCCGCCCCCGCATCAACTCAAGATGGGTTT
>JANMVO010000528.1:0-37120 GCA_031392805.1 Rhodoferax sp.
TCAAGCCCCCCTGCACCAAGGCAAGGTCGGAACAGGCAAGGTGTTCAAACAGGTTGTGGACGTAGGGACGGACTTCCAGACCCTCTTGCTCGGGGAAGGCTTCGGCTGCCAGCCGGGGGCCGGCCACCAGGATCATGCGCAGCTCAGGCAGCTATTTTTTCATGCGGGGAAAGGCAGCGGCAATGCGCTCAAGCAGGGGCCGACCGACGGCCGTGCCACCAATGGATGCAATCACCAGTTTTTCATCAAGGCGGTAGCCGTGCTTGGCGCGCAGGCGGTCGGTGTCCACCAGTGTTGCAGGGTCGAAAGGCAAGGCATAGCCGCTGAAGCAGAAATTCTTCTGCGTCCAGTCGGCGATGTTGGGCAGGCCGGCGCCGAAGGTCTGATCGGGAAGGTCTTCCGGGTTGCCGACGAAGATGGATCGGTCCCGAATCCACGGGTAGCGGGCGATGTGTTCGATGTCGTCCGCATTGCGGTCGGCGCACAGATGCTGCTCGCGTTCATCGTCGCTCATCGGCAGGCAGCCCACAAAGTCGGTCAGGAACACGAAAGGCTGGCGCTTGAGCTCCGGGTTCTCATGGTAAAAATAGTCCACGTCCCAGGCCTCGTCGCCCACCACGATGTCGTAGTGCTCGCTCTGGACCAGGTCGGCAAAGACCATGAAATTGCGCGCCATGATTTCATCCATGGTGCGCAGCGCAAAAAAAGCATGAAGGTCGTGCTCGCCCGCGACCGATTCAAAATGCCGGCTCTCGTTGGCCAGGCGCGAGGTCATGGGGTGAAGCCTTTCACCCTCATTGACCAGGTAACGCGCGGCGGGGTCTGCGGTGAACCAGTCGATCTCAAGCTCGGGCCGCAACTTGCGCATCTCGCGGGCAATGGCGAGGTCGCGCTGCACATGGCCCAGGCCAATCGGGCTTGAAATGAACAGCGCCTTGGGCTTGCGTGCCATGCCGCGAATCCATTGGCGGTCAACCCGGGGCGGTTGTGCGAAATCGCGCACGGCGCGGTTGAAAGCCACCGGATCGCGCGCCAAGCCCAAGTGCCCGCCCCCGCCGATGGTCAGCAGGGTGGCACCAGGCACGAGGTCGGCAATCTCGCGCCCCTTCGCGTGCGGCACCCGCTGGTCAGCATCGCCGTGGATGACCAGCGTGGGGCAGCGCACGCGCGCGGCAAGTTCCCGCACGTCGTGGCCGATCCATCCGGCGCGGGTCATCGCCACTACATCGCTCGTTGAAGCGCAACTAAAGTGCACGCCGTCTTCAAACGCCTTGGTGGAATGTGGCTCGGTGAACAGCGACGACCAGAACCGGTCCAGATGTTTTGGCCACTCCGACCGCATCTGGTCGAGTGACTTTGCAACCGCTTCCTGGGCTGCGGCACCATTGGCGGTTGAGTCGGCAAATCCGCCGGCGATGATCAGGCGGGTGACACGCTGCGGCTGTTCTGCCGCGAAACGCAGCGCCAGCAGGGTGTTGATCGACACGGCGATGAGCATCGTCTCGTCAACACCCAGGTGGTCAAGCACCGCACAGAAGTGTGCCAGGTACTGATCCAGCCCGTAAGCTTGCGCCGACGCGGGCCGGTCTGACTTGCCCGTGCCCGGCAAGTCCATCACCAGCACGCGAAACTGCGTGGACAGGTAGGGCACGTTGGCCTTCAACGAGGTGACCGTGGCAATCTGGTTCAGGGGGGCAAAACACAGCCAGGGGCCGCTGTCGCCAAAGACGCCGTACCAGACTTTCACGCCGCCAGTTTCAACGTATCCCTCCTGTTGCGGTGCCAAGGTCTCGAATGGGTAGGGCTCAGGCAATGTTCCGGGCGGCGGCAGCGCGCCGACCACGAGTCGGATATGTTCAGGCAAGCCAGTTGCAGCGGTGTTCATCGTCATGCTCCTTGTGCGATGTATGTGACTCATGCGATCTATGCGACCTATATGACCTATGAGGCGGTTGGGCGTTTGCGCTTGACAGGCGCTGGCAGTTGACGTTTCTCCAGCAGCTGGAGCAACGACAGCATTGCGCCCAGCGCCTCCTGATGATGGCCATCCGCCTCAGCCACACCCAACGCCATTTCGGCTTCCATGCCAACCCAGAAGCAGCCAATCATGGTGGAAATGGCCTGCGCGGAGATCGGCAGGTCAAGTCGGTGCTGGGCAATCGCATCCTGTACCGCAGCATCAACCACCCGCCGCCAGGCGAGAAACCGGGGCAAGTAGCCAGCGCGCAGGACCGGGTCGGAGAAACTCGCGGCCATCAGTTCCATCACGAGCTTGACGAAGCCTGAGCGGATGTCCTCCTCATAGAACTCGCAGGCCTTGCGCCATTTGCCGCTGACCGTATCGGGTTGCGCGTACATGGTCTCCTGGCGCGCCAGCAGGCGGCGGTTGGCCTGGTCCAACACCTCCAGCACAAGCTGCTGCTTGTTGCGGAAATGGTAGTTGATCAAGGCGTGGTTCACACCCGCCTCTCGGGCGATTTCCCGAATGTTCAACTGGGAATACCCGTCGCTGGCCACGCGTCGAAACGTGGCGTCAAGGATCGCCTCACGGGTGCTCAGGCCGTCGGTACGCTTGGACCTTGAAGCGGGCTTCGCGGCCTTCGCGGCTTTTGTCGGCTCCGTTGTCGGCTCGGGCTTACTGTTTTTAACAATTGTTTTAACCATTTGGCCAAAGTATATCGAAATTTTCAATTTATCCACTTGTTTTAAACAAATGTTTAACTTAGAATTGAGCCATGGTGGTTGGATGCTGATTTGCCCAGTCTCTGGGTAGCCGACCCTTCCATCCAAGGCGCGTCGCCTTTCGACGCAGTCCAACGCAAGGGAGTCATCATGAGAGTCATTTATGCTGGGTACGCCGCTATCTCGTACCTCATTTTTCTGGGATCGTTTCTGTACGCCGTCGCATTTATCGGGAATATTCCATGGGTCCCCAAGACGATTGATTCCGGGCTGGCTGGCCCGGTGGTGCCCGCCTTGATTGCCAACATGCTGGTACTGGGTGCCTTTGCCATCCAGCACAGCGTGATGGCACGGCCCGCTTTCAAGCGCTGGTGGGGCCGGTTCGTCCCCCAGCCGATGGAGCGCAGTACCTATGTGCTGCTGTCCAGCCTGCTGCTGATCCTGCTTTTTGTGGTCTGGCAACCGTTTCCGCAAACCATCTGGGCGGTGGAGAATCCGACTGGCAAAGCGCTGCTGACGGGCTTGTACTGGGTCGGATGGCTGACCGCTCTGTGCTCCACCTACATGATCAACCATTTCGAGCTGTTCGGGCTGAAGCAGGCCATCGCGCGGCATCTGGACGCCGCTATAACCCCGTCGCTCACCGAGCGGTACCTGTACCAGTTCGTGCGCCACCCCATCATGCTGGGCTTCATCATTGCTTTCTGGGCAACGCCCGTCATGAGCCAGGGGCATCTGCTGTTTGCGTTGATGATGACCGCCTACATTTTCATCGGCACTGCGCTTGAGGAACACGACCTGCTGGCCACCTTTGGCGGGGCTTACCGCGCCTATCAGGGTCGCGTGCCGATGATTCTTCCGTTCAAGCTGGGCAAGCGCGCAGACACCGGGTCGGCAACTGGGTACGCTGATAAGTGAACTGGCATGGATTGAGACCACGCGCATGTCGCCGCAGGCCTTTGCGGAAAACGCCTCAAACGACCTTCCCCGCCTCAATCGTAATTCGCCGTTCGCACCGGTCAGCAATCGCACGGTCGTGCGTCACCAGGACCAGGGTGGTGCCCAACTCCTGGTTCAGGTCGAACATCAGCTTCATGATGGTCTCGCCGGTGGCGAAGTCCAGGCTGCCGGTGGGCTCGTCGGCCAGCAGCACGGCGGGCTGCACCACAAAGGCGCGGGCCAGCGCCACGCGCTGCTGCTCGCCGCCGCTCAAGACTTTGGGGTAGTGGCCCAGGCGCTGCGACAGGCCAACGCGGGCCAGCATATCAGTGGCTGTTTTGCGGGCGTCCTTCCGGCTGGCCAATTCCAAGGGCAGCATGACGTTTTCCAGCGCGCTAAGGTTGCCCAAAAGCTGAAAGCTCTGGAACACAAAGCCAACCTGGCGGGCGCGTAGCGCGGCGCGCTCGTCTTCGTCAATTGCGAACAGGTCCTGGCCTGCCAGCTTGACGGTGCCCCGGGTGGGTGTGTCGAGCCCGGCAATGATGGACAGCAGCGTGCTTTTGCCCGAGCCCGATGCGCCCACGATGGCCGCAGTCTCCCTGGGTGCGAGGGCAAAATCAATATCGCGCAAAATGTCGAGTGTGCCGATGGAGTCCACCACGGACTTGAAAACATGTTCTACCGACACGATTGCAGCAACCTTTGCGGTGTTCTTTGCCGTGTTCATCGCGGAAATATTTGAATCAGACATGAGGCCTTCTTTGTATCGACGACACTTTATCGCAGCCGCGTTGCTGGCCGCCACGGCGGGGTTATCCATGGCTGCGGAAAATGCTGCCGGTCAGGCTGGGCCCAAATCAGCTCCTGAGAAAGCTATGAAAACTATAGTGGTGCTGGGCGACTCCTTGAGTGCTGAATACGGTTTGCAGCGTGGCAGCGGCTGGGTCGCCCTGCTGGAACAGCAGCTTAAATCAGAGAAAATTGCTGCCCGGGTAATGAACGCGAGCATTAGCGGCGACACCACAGCGGGGGGTCTGTCGCGCCTTCCCGGGTTGCTCGTTCAGCACAAGCCGACGCTCGTGATCATCGAGCTCGGCGCCAATGATGCGCTGCGCGGCCTGCCCCTGAAAATCACTGAAGAAAATTTGGGAAAAATGACCAGGGCCGCGCAGACAGCCGGTGCCAAAGTGCTGTTAGTGGGCATGCAGGTGCCGCCCAACTATGGCGCCGATTATTCGGCCCGCTTTGCCGCCACCTATGTGAGCGTGGCCCAGGCCCACAAGGCGGGCCTGGTGCCGTTTTTTCTCACAGGCGTGGCCGACATTGCGCAGGCAGAAGAAATGTTCCAGGCCGACCGTGTTCACCCCAAAGCGCAGGCGCACCCCACCCTGCTGGCCAACGTGTGGCCTGAACTCAAAAAGCTTCTTAAATGAGCCTGACAATTCTTGCGGCCGATGACGTGATTCACCGACTGGCCGAGTTTGACACCCTAATCGATGCGCGCAGTGAAGGCGAGTACGCCGAAGACCACCTGCCCGGTGCCGTGAACTGGCCCACGCTTAATGATGGGGAGCGAATTTTTATCGGCACCACCTACCAGCAGGTCAACGCGTTTGAGGCCAAAAAACGCGGTGCGGCGATTGCGGCACGCAATATCTCTCAGCACATTGAGCGTGAGGTGATTGACAGGCCCAAAGACTGGAAGCCGCTCACCTACTGCTGGCGCGGAGGCAAGCGCAGCGGCTCGCTCGCTTTGGTGCTGGACCAGATTGGCTTTCGGGTCACGCTGGTGGAAGGCGGCTACAAGGCGTTTCGGGCGGCTGTGGTGCTGGACATTCCCAAGCGGGTGGCCGCACTTGAGTTTCGTGTGATCTGCGGCAATACCGGCTCGGGCAAAACGCGGCTGCTGACAGCGCTGGCGCAGGCCGGTGCCCAGGTGCTGGACCTGGAGGCACTGGCGCAGCACCGCAGCTCGGTGCTCGGGGGCATTCCGGGTCAGCCACAGCCCACACAAAAATGCTTTGACACGCTGGTGTGGGACGCGCTGCGCCACTTTGATCCTGCCCGGCCCGTATTTGTGGAAAGCGAGAGCAAAAAGGTTGGGAATGTAGCGGTGCCCACGTCACTGATTGACGCCATGCGCGCCAGCACCTGCCTGAACCTGGTGCTGTCCGATGACGAGCGTGTTGCCCTGCTGATGGAAGACTATGATTTTTTTGTGCAGGATCCCGATTTTTTCTGCAAACGCCTTGATCTGCTGACTGAATTTCTTGGCCAAGCGCAGATACAAAGGTGGCAAGCGTCGGTGCGCGCCGGGCAGATTGAGCAGGTGGTGCGCGAACTGCTCAACCGGCATTACGACCCGGTCTACCGCCAATCAATCAAACGCAACTTCCAGAAGTTTGATGCTTCTGAAATAATAGTACTTAGTGACCGTTCTACGCGGGCTATGGCTGAATTGGCTGTGGAACTGGTGCGGTCGCAGGCATCACCGCAGGGGTGATACTCAGCAAGGTCGCATTCGCCTTGCCGGCAGGCCAGACATGGCACTAACGGTCATGCATGCCCGCAAGGAAAGCGCCCTTCAGCATGAACGTTCTTTCACGTTAATACGGTTTCAGGCGGTTTCAAGCGGTCTGACGCAGCGCGTTAATCTGCCGCAAGGCAAACGCGGTTTCACGACTGGGCTGGCGCGTCAGATTGCGGAATGTTTTCAGGCTGCGCAACATCCGGCTGGGCATCGTCTTCACCAGCACCATCTTCACCGGGCGAGCCGGTCTTGCGATCCGCCTTGTGCTTGAGCTTTTCCTCTTTTTTCTTCTTCTTCGCCAGCTCTTTTTGACGCTTTTCGTAGCCGTAATTGGGTGTTGCCAAGGTGTACTTTCAGGTTGTTATTCCGTTTCCATTTCAATCGGAGAGTAGGCGCACCGACGAAGACAGTGCCTCAGCACGGCTAGGAGGTGCAACGACCTATCCGATTGAAATGGAAATGGAATTAGAAGCACTTTACCAGTTCACAGGCACCCATTGCCACCGCGCAGACACTTTTTTAGCGCCTTGGCGCTGCCGCTTCAAGTGCCTGCGCCAGGTCTGCCTGCAAATCGGCAACGCCCTCCAGCCCGATTGAGAACCGCACCAGGGTGCCGCGCGCCAGATAAGGTGGCCAGGCTGCGCGCATGGCCGCCAGGTCATAGGGCACCACCAGGCTCATCGGCCCGCCCCAGCTAAAACCCAGCTTGAACAGCTTTAGGGCATCGCAAAACGCGTCCACCTGCCGCTGTGTGAAGTCGGGCGTGAAGATCACACTCAGAAGGCCCGCAGCGCTACCTGCCAGGCCTTCAGTACCCGCAGTAGCTGCACTGTTCTGGCTGCCTTGTCGACGCGAGCGCGACCCACACAGGGCCTGCCAGTGCGCGTGCCCCGGCGAATCAGGCAGAGCAGGATGCAGCACCTGCGCAAACTCTGCCCGGCCCTGGCACCAGCGGGCCAGTTCGCGGGCAGCCACATCATGGGCCTGGTAGCGCAGCACAATGCTGGGCAAGGCGCGTAACACCAGTTCGGCATCGTTGCCCGCCACACCCAGGCCCAGGCGCATGTGCGTTAGTTTGATCTTCAGGTGCAGACCAGGGTCACGCGTGATGACGCTGCCCATCAGCACATCACCGCCGCCACTGGGGTATTTGGTCAGGGCGTGAATTGAGATGTCCACGCCCAGGGGAGTGCCCATGCCGGGGGTCAGATCAAACGGCTTGAAGGCAATGCCGGCACCCCAGGTGTTGTCCAGCGCGCAAAGCACTTTTTTGGCTTTGCAAATGCGCACCAGCTCGCACAGGTCAGGAAACTCCAGCGTGACGGAGCCGGCGGCTTCCACCCACACCACACAGGTTTTTGCCGTGATCTTGTCATTCAGGTCTTGCGGATTCATGGCATCGTAGTAGCGATGCGTGATACCCCAACCTTTAAGTTCGCTCTCGGCCAGCGCCTTGTTGGGGCCATAGGCGTTGTCGGGGATCAGCACCTCGTCGCCGGCTTTAAGCAGCGCCAGGGCGACGTTGGCAATCGCCGCCAGGCCGCTGGGCACCAGCACGCACTGCAAGCCACCCTCCAGCGTGCACAGCCGTTCCTCCAGCATGTAGGTGGTGGGCGTGCCGTGCAGACCGTAGGTGTAGCCGGTTTTGTCTTTCCACTCGCGGCTGCGCATGGCGGCGACGTTGGTGAAGATCACCGTGGAGGCCTTGAACACGCCCGGCTGCGGCGCAGCAAAGCCCTCGGGCGGGGTGTAGGGGTGGTGAATCAGCCCAGTGGAGAGGTCTTGCATGGACTGTTGCCTGAAATTGCGACGAAAGCCTTATACGCTCCACTTTTGGATTAGCTGCCCCGGCCGCAAGGCGTCGTAGCTCTCAAACGGCTGGTGAATCCACGGGTTGGTTGGCAAAAATTCAACCGAGTAATCTGGCTCGTAAGTTGAAAGTGCCTTGGTCCAGAGCACGGCGCTGCGCAGTTCAGTGATGGGGGCGTAGTTGTTTTTGAGCAGGTTGATCACCGCTTTGAGCGTGTGGCCCGAGTCGGCCAGGTCGTCCACCAGAAGCACCCGTCCGGCGATCTCGCCTTTGGGTGTCGTGATGAAGCGCGCAATGTCCAAGTTGCCCTGCACCGTGCCGGCGTCTGAGCGGTAGGAACTGGTGGACATGATGGCCAGCGGCTTGTCAAACACCCTTGAGAGAATGTCGCCGGGTCGCATGCCACCACGCGCCAGGCACAGGATGGTGTCGAAATTCCACTCGGACTGGTGGATCTTGATGGCCAGCTTTTCAATCAGATTGTGGTATTCGTCATAACTCACGTACAAGTGTTTGCCATCTTCTGTCAACATCAAATAGATCCTTATTTAGTAGCAAACTATGCAAGTAACAAGAGGGCTACAGGCATTTTTATTGGAAAATGTCGTGAATTCGGTTGCTTCAGGGCTGGTTGGGGCTCATTGGCGCTCATGCCCTGGCCAGATACGGGTGCCGCATCATGATGGTGTGATCGCGGTCCGGGCTGGTTGAGATCATGTCAACTGGCACACCGGTCACTTGCTCAATGCGCTGCAGATACAGCCGTGCTGCAACCGGCAATTTGGCGTAGTCGGTCACGCCCACGGTGCTCTGGCTCCAGCCTTCCATCACTTCATAAACCGGCTTGCAACGCTCAATATCGTCCGCCCCCATGGGCAGAATGTCAATCGTCTCGCCGTCCATCTCGTAGCCGGTGCACAGCAACAATTCCTTCAGTCCATCCAGCACGTCAAGCTTGGTGATGCACAGGCCGGTCAGACCGTTGACCTGTGCCGAGCGTTTTAGCAGCGCCGCATCAAACCAGCCGCAGCGGCGTGATCTGCCGGTGGTGACGCCCTTCTCGGCCCCCACCGTGCTCATATGGTAGCCCGGCGTGCCAGGTTTTTCCCAATCCAGCTCGGTGGGAAACGGGCCACCGCCCACGCGCGTGCAGTAGGCCTTGGTGATGCCCAAAATATAGTGCAACATGCCGGGTCCCACGCCCGCGCCCGCTGCGGCATTGCCTGCCACGCAATTGCTGGAAGTGACATACGGGTAGGTGCCGTGGTCGACGTCCAGCAGTGTTCCCTGGGCGCCTTCAAACAGCAGGTTGGCACCTTTCAAATGCGCCTCGTTGAGCTCGCGCGACACGTCGGCCATCATGGGCTTGAGCAATTCAGCGTGGCGCATGGCCTCGTCGAACACGGCGTCAAACTGGACTTTGCCAGCCGACAAGTAAGGCTGCAAAGTCGGCCCAAAGTCAAACGTGGCGGAACCAAGATAGGTGCTCAGCACGTGGTTGTGCAAGTCCAGCAGTTCACGCAGCTTGGCGGCAAATCGCTCGGGGTGCTTCAGGTCTTGCACACGCAGGGCACGCCGCGCAATCTTGTCTTCATAGGCCGGGCCAATGCCGCGCCCGGTGGTGCCGATTCTGGCGTTGCCGCCCTTCTCCCGGGCGGCCTCGCGGGCCACGTCAAGCGCCGCATGAAACGGCAAGATCAGCGGGCAGGCTTCACTGACACGAAGGCGCGAGCGCACCTCGACGCCGACTTTTTCCAGCCCGGCAATTTCTTCAAACAGCTTGGCCACCGACACCACCACACCGTTGCCGATGTAGCATTTCACGCCCTGGCGCATGATGCCGCTGGGGATCAGGTGCAAGGCGGTCTTCACACCGTTGATAACCAGTGTGTGCCCCGCGTTGTGGCCCCCTTGAAAGCGCACCACGCCCTGCGCGCTCTCGGTCAGCCAATCGACCAGCTTGCCTTTGCCCTCGTCGCCCCACTGGGTTCCGACGACGACGACATTGCGACCTGTTGTTATGATCATATCTTTGCGTTCATGGCGTTAAAGTTCATGGCGTTGCGCTAATTTCAATGGTTCTTACACTGCTTTCACGACCCACTGTCCACTGACCTGAATCAGCTCGCGGTCACACTGGAACTCATCCACTTCACTTTCATGCCCAGGCAGCGCGCAGACGACAGTTTCGCCCCGGCCACGCAGCGCTGCGATGGCCCGGCGCAACTCGCTGGCATCTCCCCAAGGCGCACGGATCGCGGCGTGCAAGGTTCGTGGCGCAACAGCCCCAACCAATGATTTGACATCCAGGCTAAAGCCCACGGCGGGACGGTTGCGGCCAAACACCGCTCCCACCTCGTCGTAGCGGCCACCGCGCACCAGGGCGTCGCTGGCACCCTGCGCATAGATGGCAAAACGCGCACCGCTGTAGTAGGCATAGCCACGCAGATCGGCCAGGTCGAACGTGACTTTGGCACCGTCAAGCTGTGTGGCCAACCATTTCAAATTTAATAGCGACTCATGCAATATTGGCGAGGACTGTAGCACCTTTTCGGCTTCAATCAGTATTTTTTCATCGCCATAAAGCTGCACCAGCGCCAGCAGGCCCTGGCGGGACGCTTTCGGGAAACTGCGGGTCAGCACCGCCAGTTCACTGGCGTCCTTGGCGGCCAGCGCGGCATGCACCTGGGCCAGCAAAACTGGGTGCATGGAAACCCCTGCCAACAGGGAATTGACGATGCGCACATCGGCCATGTCAACGCTGAGGTGCTGCACCTTGGCCGCCTTAAGGCAATCGAGCGCGAGCAGCAAGGTCTCCAGGTCCGCCTCCAGTCCGGCATGGCCATAAATTTCCGCGCCAAACTGAAGCGGCTCACGCGTGGCGTGCGGTTTTTCTGGCCGGGTGTGCAGCACCGGGCCGCAGTAGCACAGGCGGGCAACACCGGTGCGGTTGAGCAGGTGGGCGTCGATGCGCGCCACCTGGGGCGTGGTGTCGGCCCGCAGGCCCATCATGCGGCCCGAGAGCTGATCCACGAGCTTGAAGGTTTGCAGACCGAGCGCCTCACCAGTGCCGGTCAACAGCGATTCAAGGTGCTCCAGCAAGGGCGGCATGACCAACTCATAGCCATAGCAGCGCGCCATGTCCAGCAAATCTCGACGTAATTCTTCGATGTGGCGGGCCTCGGAAGGCAGCACATCGGCAATGTGATCCGGCAGGACCCAGGCAGACATGTAGTTTTGGGGAACTGTTAAAACAGTGATTTTACCGGGCTTGTTGCCCGAAAATCCTCAAAGCAGGAACAACACCAGCAAGGCACCCGCCAAAATGCTGCACAACCCGAAGAACCTGACCTGCCCATCGCTCAGCGCCTGAATCTGCACAAACACGCGGCGCCAGCCAGCGGGCGACAGGAATGGCAGCAAGCCTTCAATGACCAGCGCCAGACCCAGGGCGACGAAAAAGGTAGTGATCTCCAAGCGTTACTTTTTTGACGCTGTGGCTGACGTGGCGGTGGCGTTGCCCCGAAACACTTTAAAAAATTCTGATGATGACGGGTCTAACACCATCACGTCGCCCTTTTTATTGAAGCTGGCCCTGTAAGCGTCAAGGCTGCGGTAGAACTGGGCAAACTGGGGGTCCCGGCCAAAGGCTTCGGCATAAAGGCCCGCCGCTTCAGCGTCGCCTTCACCTTTGATTTTTTGCGCATCCCGATAGGCGTTGGCAATGGTCACTTCGCGCTGGCGGTCCGCATCGGCACGGATTTTTTCGCCCTCGGCGGCACCGGTGGAGCGCAACTCGTTGGCGACACGCTTGCGCTCGGCCTCCATGCGCCGGTACACCGACTCGGTGATCGCATCCACGTAGTCAGCGCGCGTGATGCGCACGTCCACTACGTCAACGCCCCATGGCTTGGCCCCGCGAACTTTTTCCAGCACTTCGGCCTTGACAGCGGCGCTGATGGCTTCGCGCTTGGTGGAGAGCAATTCCTTGACGGTGTGTTTGTTGACTTCCTCCTGGAACGCATTGCGCACCACGCGGTTGAGCTGGGTGGCACCAGATGCCTCGTCCAGACCGACATTGCGGATGTACTGTGTGGGCTCGGAAATGCGCCAGCGCACGTACCAGTCAATCACCATGCGCTGCTTCTCTGCCGTGAGAATTGGCTCGGTCTCGGTGGTCTCCAGCGTCAACAGGCGTTTGTCAATGTAGGAGACATTCTGAAACGGCGGCGGCAGCTTGAAATTCAAGCCGGGCTCGGTAATGACTTCCTTGATTTGCCCCAGGGCATAGACCACGCCAAACTGCCTCTGGTCCACCACAAACAGCATTGAACTGGCCAGCGCAAGCAGCACCAGCAGCGACGAAAAAATAAATCCAAGTCTGTTCATCGGAAATTCCTAACGAGAATCGCGGTCACGCGTGCGGGCCGAGTCGCGGGTACGCGGGTCAGTGGACGGGATGCCGGATGCAGGCGGGGCTACAGGCACGGTGGAAGGTGCGCTGACAATGCTGCCGGCGTCCTGCCCTGCCATTTGCATGATCTTGTCAAGCGGCAGGTACAGCAGGTTGGCGCCCTGCCTGGAATCCACCAGCACTTTGGTGACGTTGCTGTAAATCTGCTGCATGGAATCCAGGTACATGCGGTCGCGTGTCACCTGTGGCGCTTTCTGGTATTCCGCCAGCACCGATTTAAAACGTTGCGCATCGCCTTGTGACTGCGCGACGATTCTGGCTTTATAAGCGTCGGCCTCTTCCTTCAGGCGGGAGGCAGAACCAACCGCGCGTGGAATGACATCATTGGCGTAGGCCTGCGCTTCATTTTTGGCGCGCTCGCGCTCTTGACCCGCCTTGAGCACATCGTCAAAGGCGGCCTGCACCTGCTCGGGCGGGCGCACGCCGCCTTGCTGCAGGTTGATCCCCACCACTTCAATGCCCACTTTATATTGGTCAAGAATTTTTTGCATCAAGGCCCGCACGCGCGGCGCAATCTGGTCCCGATCCTCTGACAGGGCCGAGTCCATGCGCATCTTGCCAACCACCTCCCGCACCGCTGTTTCAGCGGCTTGCACCACGGCTTCAGCGGGGTTTTTGCTTTCAAACAGAAAGGCACGGGCGTCACTCAGGCGGTACTGGACAGCGAATTTGATCTCAACAATGTTTTCGTCTTCGGTCAGCATGGCCGATTCGCGCAAGCCGGTGGCCTTGATCACGGTGTCACGCCCCACATCGACCGAGCGAATTTGGGTGACAAAAATCAGTTCATGGCGCTGAATCGGGTACGGCAGGCGCCAGTTAAAGCCAGCCCCTGCCGATGATTTGTATTTGCCAAACTGCGTGATGACGGCCTGCTGGCCCTCTTGCACAATGAAAAAACCGGTGCCAAGCCAGATCAGGACAACGACCGCAGCAATCAGGCCAGCGCCAATGCCGGCACTTTTCATGTCCGGCTGAAAACCGCCTCCGCCATTGCCGCTGCCCCCTGGGCCGCCAGTGTTATTTCCGCCGCCCCCAAACATACCGTTACCGCCACGGCCAGAGTTCTTTTTGCCGCCGAACAAGCCTCCCAATTTGCGGTTGAAGTCACGCCAGAGTTCATCCAAGTCTGGCGGGCCTTGTTTCGAACCTTTGTTTGGGACGCGGTCGTTGCCACTTTTTGGCGGCTGCGCAGGTTTATCGCCCTCTGGGGGCGGCGGCTCCGCTTTGCCGGGGTCAGCCGATTTGTCATCGCTACGCCCCCAACGTGGGTCGTTCAGGTTGAACATGCCCCTGATGCGACCAAAGACACTCTGTAGGGTGGTCAGGCCATTGGCCGGGGATTGGAGTTTCATCTCATCGTCTCTGGTATGTCATTGGTCGAGTGCAGGTGCAGGATTGTGCCGAATTAAGGAGCAGACTGATAATTCTCAAGGGAATTTTGATCGACTTCATTGGACACCGGGTTTGACACCGGGTCTGTCGCCGAGGTGAGCGCCGATGGGGCCGCACTGATCTGGTCAGCAAGCTGCCGACGCAAGGCAGGAAGGCCTTCGCCAGTGCGCGCGCTGACGAACAGGCGCGGCGTTTGCAGACCATCCACATCAAACATGTCCTCAAGTTGCAGCGGCCAGCGATCCTTTTCAAGGGCGTCCAGTTTATTAAATACCAACACCTGGGGAATCTCGGACGCCCCGATCTCGGTCAACACCCGTTGTACTTGCGCAATTTGTTCAGGGTAATGGGGATTGGCAGCGTCAACCACATGCAGCAGCAAGTCGGCGTCAACCGCCTCCTGCAGTGTTGCCGCAAAGGCAGCAACCAGCCCGTGTGGCAAATCCCGAATAAACCCGACCGTGTCGGAAAGCGATACTGATCGGCCCGCATCACCCAGATAGAGTTGGCGCGTCGTCGTGTCAAGCGTTGCAAACAACTTGTCGGCGGCATAGGCTTTCGCCTTGACTAGGGCGTTGAAAAGCGTTGATTTGCCGGCATTGGTGTAGCCCACCAAGGAGATATTAAAGGTGTCACGCCGCTCGCGTTGACGCCGCTGGGTCTGGCGCTGGCGTTTGACTTTAACCAGGCGCTCTTTGGTGTGCTTGATGGTCTCACCAATCATGCGGCGATCCAGCTCAATTTGCGCTTCTCCTGGACCACCCCGCATGCCGATGCCACCACTTTGGCGCTCCAGGTGCGACCAGCGGCGAACCAGACGGGTGCTCAGGTATTGAAGCCGAGCCAATTCAACCTGTAGCTTGCCCTCATGGCTGCGGGCACGTTGCGCAAAGATTTCCAGAATCAACAGCGTGCGGTCGTTGACGGGCAAATCCAGATGGCGCTCCAGGTTGCGCTGCTGCGCCGGGCTCAAGGCTTGGTCAAAAAGAACCTCGGTCGCGCCCAACTGGGTGGCCAGAAGCTTGATTTCATCGGCCTTGCCACTGCCCAAAAACAGCGCTGCATCGGGTGCCCTGCGCTTGCAGGTGACCCGCGCCACTGGCTGCAGTCCTGCGGTTTGCGCCAGCAGGCCAAGCTCTTCAAGTTCGCCGTCGAAATTCGGCAACCCAAAATCCACCCCAACCAGGATGGTTGGGGCGTTCAGACGATCACGCGAATCAGCCAAACTCAGGAATGTGAAAAGAGGTTGTCAAAATTGACCTGCCAGGCATGCCCGCCCGGACAATGAACATCACGTGGCCAAGGGCGGGTCACCTTCCGCAATTGAGAAATTCACGGCGCGCCCAGGCACAATGGTAGAAATGGCGTGCTTGTAAACCATTTGCGTAACAGTGTTGCGCAGAAGCACGACGTACTGGTCAAATGATTCGATCTGCCCTTGCAGCTTGATACCGTTTACGAGGTAAATGGAGACCGGCACATGCTCACGGCGCAATGCGTTGAGGAATGGGTCTTGCAGTAACTGCCCTTTGTTGTTCACGATATTCTCCGTGTTCAAGAAATTGTTTAGAAGCTGGAACGATACCACAACTATGCCCCGGGGTTTGGCTGTGGGGGGCCCACTCCCACAATAAAGGAACCTGATTAGTTACCTGCCTCAGGTGGTTTTAAATAACAGTGAATTTCACCTTTTGATGAGTGATTTGGATGCTTTTTACGGGCTTTTATGCTTAAACTTTAGGCATTGCGGGGCAGGTAACCAAGCAGGTAAGGAATGAATTGCCAACGGCCAGTGCATCGGTCAAGTGAGATCAATCGTCTTTGTCAGCAAATGGATTGCGCGAGGTTTTCATTTCAATTCGCATGGGCGTTCCGACAAGGTCAAACTCCTTGCGAAAACGCCCTTCCAGAAAGCGTTTGTAAGCGTCCGTCACGTGCTCCAGCGAGTTGCCATGAATCACAATGACAGGCGGGTTCATGCCGCCTTGATGCGCATAACGCAGCTTGGGCCGGTACATTCCCGAGCGCTTGGGTGCCTGGAATTGAACCGCCTCAAGCAGCAGGCGCGTCAACACCGGCGTTGACATCTTGCAATTTGCGGCACGAAACGCCTGCGCGATGGATGCCCACAGAGGACCCAATCCCTGGCGCTTGTGCGCAGAAATCAAGTGCATGGTCGCAAATTTCAGAAATGGCAAGCGGGTTTCGATAGACCGTTTTACCAGTTCACGCTGATATTCATCGACCGCATCCCATTTGTTGATGGCCAGCACCACGGCGCGCCCACTCTCAAGGATGTAGCCCGCAATGTGGGCGTCCTGATCGGTCACGCCCTGCGTCGCGTCAATCAGCAGCAGCACCACACTGGCGGATTCAATTGCCTGTAGTGTTTTAACTACCGAGAATTTTTCGATGGCTTCAAATACTTTGCCCTTGCGGCGAAGGCCTGCCGTGTCAATCAGCTCAAAGCGCTGGCCGTTGCGCTCAAACGGGACCGATATCGCGTCCCGCGTAGTGCCTGGCAAATCAAAAGCCACGAGTCGTTCCTCGCCCAGCCAGGTGTTGATCAGCGTGGACTTGCCCACATTGGGCCTGCCGGCGACTGCCAGTTTGATGACACCAGGGTCTTCTTCCTTGTGCGCGTCATCGGGGTCGGCCAGTCCCAGTGGTTCAAGTGCCAACTCCACCAAATCCCGTGTGCCTTGCCCGTGAGCCGCAGAAATCGGATAGACCTCGCCCAGCCCCAACTCAAAAAATTCGACTAATTGCGAACCTTCCTGCATTCCCTCGGCTTTGTTGGCGACCAGGATTGTCGGTTTTCCCAAGCGACGCAGGTAATTGGCAATCTCATGGTCTTGCGCGGAAATTCCTTCCCGTGCATCCACCACAAAAATAACCACATCCGCCTCCGCCACGGCCTGACGGGTTTGCTTCGCCATTTCCTTGTAGATACCACTGGTGGCGTCTGGCTCGAACCCGCCAGTATCGATGACGATGAACTCGTGTTTTCCCTGGCGGCCATTTCCGTAATGACGGTCCCGTGTCAACCCGGCGAAATCCGCCACAATGGCATCGCGGGTCTTGGTCAGGCGGTTGAACAGCGTTGACTTGCCGACATTTGGACGGCCTACCAAAGCCAATACTGGTTTCATAAAGGGAGCGAGATGCCGTGTGGATGCCTACTGTGGCCTGAAGCCAAAAATGCCACCACCCCGCGTGACAACCACCAGGGTGTCGCCCGCAGCGAGCACGGGCGCTGCGACAATCGCAGTGCCATCGGTGTTGATACGGTTCAGGGGAGAACCGTCTTCACGGGACAGCAAATGCAAAATACCCGTGCTGTCCCCAACGGCGACTGAACGTCCCACCGCCAGTGGCGCGGTCAGGCCACGGTACTTAAGGCGCTCTGACACCCAGGCGCGTTCGCCGTCGGCACGGCGCCATGCGATGATTTTTCCGTCGCTCTCAGAACCGTACACAAAACGGTCATCGCCATGAAGACCTTCTGAGCCGGACGCTGGCTTTGACCATGCCACACTGCCCTGAACCGTGTTGACACAACCTACTGCGGCCTGGAACGCCCTGACGCACACGGAGTCGCCTTCCCGGCTCACGTGTGCTACCAGATCGACCAGGCGCTCTACATCATTGGTCCCCCTTGGTGTGGCAATGGGTGCCTCCCAACGGCTGCTGCCATTTTGCGGATTCATGCCGACCAGACGGGCCGACAAACCCACCACCAGCGTGTCGCCAGCCGCGAGCAACACACCGGCTTGACGCAGCACCAGGGGTTCGCCCGGACGGGTCTGGCTCCAGAGCTTCCGTCCAGATCGGGCGTCGAACGCCGTAACGGAGCGGTCGGCGCTCAATACAAATACGCGCTCGCCAGCAACCAACGGTGCCGTAAAGCTCAATGCGCCCAGTTTTTGACGCCACACTTCTCGCCCCGCATCAAGTACCACCAATTCGTTGCTTCGAGTGACGACAGCAGCGTATCGCCCGTCGCTGCCGACACCCGCAGCCAACGGCGACCCGACAGACGCACGCCACACATCAGCCCCGGTGCGCGCGTCGATGGCAGCCACGTTGCCGTCGGCGCTTGCAAGCGTGATGTTGTTGCCGGTGACGCGGACATCCAGCGGAAAACTGACTTCACCAATTTTTGATGTCCAGGCCAGGCGAACGCCAATCAGCGCGGCGTTGGGGCCGAGCTCAGCCGGTTTCGGTGCTTCAATGGTACTGGCGCAGCCCGCCACAACCATCGCCACGCACAGTGCACAGGTGGCCTGGATGCGCGCCACCGCAGAGAAAAATTTGAGGCTCACTTTTTACCTTCTACGGCAACCGCACCCGCGTCGGGCCGTGGATTCACCCCCAGCGCATTTAGTTTAACTTCCACAAGGCGCCGATACTCAAGGCGATCACCAAAGGCTTTGTAGGATTTTTCGTACTCTGTTCTGGCTTCGGCTTTCTTGCCCTGCAGGGAGAAAATATCCCCTTTGCGGTCTGCCACCAGCGCTGCAAATTCTGCGGGAAAATTACCTGCAAGCTGCTTGAAAGCCTCGTCATAAGCTTTCGAATCCATCAAAACGCCAGCCAGACGCAGCTTGGCAACGGCTTGGTAGCCTTCATCTGGCGATTTTTCAGCGACCCAGCGCAAAGCCGCCTTGGCTTCATCAAGTTTGCCGCCTTCAAAATACGCTTTAGCCGCCATCAATGCGGCTTGCTGGGCATAGGTGGTGCCTGCAAACTTGCCTTTCATGTCAGTCAGCACCCGGTCAAGTTTGAACGTGTCGCCCGCTTTGACAACACGATCCAATTCGTCATACAGGGCAGACGCCTGGGTTGCCTGACTTTGTTGCCAGCGATGGTAGAGATTCCAAGCGGCAAAACCACCCAGCACCAGAATCAAAGCCCAGGTGATGAGGTTGCCGTACTGTTTCCAGAAATGTTTGATCTGGTCGAGTTGCTCTTGTTCTTCGAGGTCTAAATGATTTGCCATGACGATGATCGTTTAAGTGCGCGATTGTAGGGTGCCGGCCCAGGTCGCAATGGAGGTCAACGACTGCTTGACCTGGCCGCCGCCGCCATCGCGCAGGGGTTTCACGGCAACGGCATTTTCAGCCAGTTCATCCGGTCCGAAAATCAGCGCGTACCGCGCACCACTGCCGTCCGCCCGCTTGAACTGGGACTTCATGCTGCCCATGCCTTCGGCGGCAGCCGCGTGCATTTGAACGCTGACACCTGCCGCCCGAAGTTCCTGCAGCGCTTTCATGGCCACAGGCAAGGAAGCAGCCTCGGGAATAATCGCGTAGGCATCCAGAGCGGGCTGCGCAATGATCAGACCCTGCTCCTTGATGAGCTCAAGCACACGTTCCACGCCGAGCGCCCAGCCCACTGCGGGTGCGGGATTGCCACCCATTTGCATCATGAGATCATCGTATCGGCCACCCGCACAAATGGTGCCCTGCGCACCCAGACTGGTGGTGATGAATTCAAAGACGGTCAGCTTGTAATAATCCATACCGCGAACCAGGCGCGGATTGACCGTGTAGGCCACGCCATTGGCTTGCAGGATGGTCTTGACGGCATCGAAGTGCGCCAGCGATGCGCGCCCCAGAAAATCAAGCAGTTTCGGCGCGGACGCCACCACGGACTGCATCGCCGGGTTTTTGCTGTCCAGAATGCGCAGCGGATTGCTGTTCAACCGTCGGCGCGCGTCGTCGTCCAGCAGCTCGGCATGCTGCCCAAAATGGGCAATCAGCGCCGCACGGTGAAGTTTTCGCTCATCTGGCTGGCCCAGGCTGTTGATCTCAAGCCGGACATTCTCGAAGCCAAGCTCCTTCCACAGCGCATCGGCCAGCAAGATGAGTTCAGCATCCACTGCGGCCCCGGCAAAGCCCAGTGCCTCTGCCCCAATCTGGTGAAACTGGCGGTAACGCCCACGCTGCGGACGTTCGTGGCGAAACATGGGGCCCATGTAATACAGGCGCTTGCCACCGTCGTACAACATGGAATGTTCAATGGCAGCGCGCACCACACCCGCTGTGTTTTCGGGCCGCAGCGTAAGGGCTTCGCCATTGAGGTGATCTTCAAAGGAGTACATCTCCTTCTCGACAATATCGGTCACCTCGCCCAAACCGCGGACAAACAGGGCTGTCGGCTCAACAATCGGGGTTCGGATATTGCGATAGGCGTAGCGCGCCATCAGCGAGCGGACCTTGCCTTCCAGCCATTCCCAGCGCGCAGATTCCGGCGGGAGAATGTCGTTCATGCCCTTGACGGCGGTCAATTTCTCGGTCTTGAAGGCGGACAACTTGTCAGTTTTTGCGGCAGTTAGTTTCTCAACCATGTTTATAGATCAGATGGTTTCGGCCGCACGTGAAGCGCCAAACCGTTTTTCAATGTAGTCTTCGACGACTTGCTGAAAGTCCTGGGCAATAGCGTCGCCGCGCAAGGTCATGCGTTTCTCGCCATCAATAAACACCGGAGCAGCAGGCGCTTCACCCGAGCCGGGAAGGCTGATGCCGATATCGGCGTGCTTGCTCTCGCCCGGTCCGTTCACAATACAGCCCATCACTGCAACCTTGAGTTTTTCGACGCCTGGGTACTTTTCACGCCAGACCGGCATTTGCGCTCTCAGGAAATCATCAATCTGCTTGGTGAGTTCCTGAAAGGTGGTGCTGGTGGTACGTCCACACCCTGGGCAAGCCGTCACGCTGGGCACGAAAGTCCGCAGGCCCAGTGCCTGGAGAATCTCCAAGGCGATGACGACTTCCTGAGTACGGGGCTCTTTCGGGGCGGGCGTCAGCGAGACGCGAATCGTGTCGCCAATGCCCTCTTGCAGCAAGATGGACAAGGCAGTGGCTGAGGCTACCGTGCCCTTGGTGCCCATACCAGCCTCGGTCAAACCGAGATGCAAGGCATAGTCGCCCCGCTTTGCCAACTCGCGGTAGACCGAGATCAAATCCTGCACACCGCTGACCTTGCAGGACAGGATGATCTGATTGCTGTCCATGCCCATTTCCTGCGCACGGCGGGCAGAATCCAGGGCGGACGTGATCAACGCTTCGTACATGACCGGTTTAGCATCCCATGGCACCGCGCGGCGGCTGTTTTCGTCCATCAGGCTGGCCAGCAGCTCCTGATCCAGGCTGCCCCAGTTCACGCCGATGCGCACGGGCTTGTTCCAGCGCAAGGCGGCTTCAATCATTTGCCCAAACTGTTTGTCGTGCTTGTCACCTTTGCCCACATTGCCAGGATTGATGCGGTACTTTGACAGCGCCTCGGCGCACGCCGGATAGTCAGTGAGCAAGCGATGTCCGTTGTAATGAAAGTCGCCAATCAAGGGGACATCAATGCCCATGCGGTCAAGCTGCTCCCTGACGTGCGGAACCGCCTGGGCCGCCTCGGGCGTGTTCACGGTGATGCGGACCAACTCAGACCCGGCCATTGCCAGTTCCTTGACCTGGATGGCGGTGCCAATGGCATCGGCGGTGTCGGTATTGGTCATGGACTGAACGCGAACTGGCGCGTCGCCGCCCACGGTCACGACCCGTGTGCCCCAACTCACGCGGGCTTGACGCGTACGCCGGGCTTGCGGCGCAGCAGACTCAATGGGAAGACATGGATTCACTATCGCACCTCAAAACGTGCCACATTGTTTTTGGTCAGGGGTGCAAGATCAAACGGCTTACCCCGCACCTGCACTTCAGTGGTGTCGGCCCGGCCCACAATCACCATCAGCGGAAGACTTCCGGATGCACCCACGGTCTCGCCAGCACCCATTGTTTTGCGCAACTGAACTACGGCACGGGCATCTGTTACCTCAACCCAGGACGTTGCGCGGGTTTTGATCACCACGGTGCCGGTATTGGCTGGCGCGCCAGGCTCCGCAGCCAAAGCTCCGGTCGGCGCTATCTCTGCCGGTAAGGATGGCGTCACGGTTGCGCCGTCGAGGCGGCCACCCGCTGGCAGGTTGGAGGCAGCCAGCGATGTTGACGCAATCAGGGCGGCCTGTGCGCCAACGTCTACAGGGGCGCTCTGCGTGACGGGTTCCATGGCTTCCTGCGGTGGTGCAACGGGAGCGGGTGGTATCGATGCCGGTCCAAGTGCACCCACTGACCGTTCTACGGACGGGAACAGCACCAGAACCAGCGCGCCAACCACCAACACCAGCGCGGCTATGACCACGGGCCTGGAAAGCTGGCCCAACGGCGTCAGGCGGAGGTCTTGACCGGGCGAACGAAACGGTGTGTTGATTCTCATTGCTTTCGAGTGGAGCTGCGTCTTTGTGGTCTGCGGCAGGCAAGCGAGAATGGGCGCAGGGTCGGTTTTCAGGGTGCGGCAAACACTGGATGCCAATGCCCGTGCAAACACCGCATCGGGCAACAAGTCAAGCTGGTCGGCCTCAAGCGCCTCCAGCTTCTTGACCGGCACTTTGAGTGCCACTGCAAGCGCGGCAATGTGCAGGCCTGCCGCCTCACGGGCCTGGCGCAACAGGGCGCCTGCTGACATCTGCGGTGCCAGCTCGGGCTTTTGGGCGTGAGAGTCTGATTGAGGCGCTTGCGTGTTACTCATCAAAAGCACCCCGTTCAAATGCTGCCAGTTCACGTGACTGCGCAAAGCGTTTTTTGAGTTGACCGGCCAGTTGCTGTATGGCTTCACGGTTTTCCAGCCGACGCTCCACCTTGATGCCCAGCCACAGCGATTCGGAATTGGCCAGCTCGCTGTTGTTCAGTCGCCGCACGTAAAATTGGGAGCGAACCAGTTCACCCCGCTGGAAAAGTAAATTTGCAAGGTTGTAACCGGTGACGGGATTTCCCGCATCGAGTTCATAGGATCGCTGAAAGCTGGTTTCGGCCTGTGCACCCAGACCCGCCTTCATCTGACAAAGCCCCAGTGCCATCCACGACTTGGCCCGCCCGCCGTACAGAGGCATGGCAATGGCCTGGGACAGGGCTTTCTCCGACTCTGGAAACCGCGCCTGCTGGCACAGCAGCCAGCCATAGTTGTGCATGACATCCGCGTCACGCGGATTGATGGCCAGAGCACGGCGAAAGCTGTCTTCAGCGAGTCGCGGATCATTGAGGCGCATGTAGATCAGCCCGCGCAGGTTATAGGCTGGCGCAAAATTGGGGTCCGCCGAAATCGACTGCTTGAGTTCATCCAGCGCAACGGTGGTCTGCCCTTGTTCAAAATAGCCGACTGCCAGTTCCAGGCGAATACGGGCTCTTTTTCTGACCTCGGGTTCGTCAGAGTCGGTCACGATGTCACCCTTGGCACCGGCCGGTCCACTGTCGGAATTTGATGCGCATCCACCCAAACTAGCAAGACCCACCGATCCGAATGCGGCCACACAGACGCAGAAAATCCATCGCCAAATCTGCGGCCACCCTGATGTCGTCAGTCCCATAGGTCAATGCTCCTGAGGCGGTGTGGCAAACGCCAAAACGGGCTTGATCATTACGGTGCGGTGACCCGTGCGCTGGCGGGCCATGCGATCATTCACGCGGGTGCGATCCTTGACGTCGCCAGCCAGTTGCCCGCAAGCCGCATCGATGTCGTCGCCACGTGTTTTGCGAACCGTGGTGACAATCCCCGCGTCATGCAGGACTTTGGCGAATTCAGCAATCCGGCTTGAGGATGATCGCGTCAAGCCCGAGGCAGGAAAAGGGTTGAACGGAATCAGATTGAATTTGCCCCAAACACCACCGGTACTGTGTTGCCGGACCAGATCAACCAGTTGCATTGCATGCGCCGGCTGGTCATTCACCCCATCCAGCATGCAGTATTCAAAGGTAATGAAGTCGCGCGGTGCGTGCGCCAGATAGCGGTTGCAGGCAGCCATCAACTCGGCAATGGGGTACTTGCGGTTCAGTGGCACAAGGTCGTCACGCAGAAGGTCATTGGGGGCATGCAACGACACCGCCAGCGCAACCGGGCAATCCTGCCCCAGGCGATCCATCATGGGCACGACACCTGATGTGGACACGGTGACGCGCCTGCGCGAAAGTCCGTAGCCGTGGTCATCCAGCATCACACGCAACGCGGGAACAAGGGCGGAATAATTCTGCAAAGGCTCGCCCATGCCCATCATGACGACGTTGGAGATGACGCGGTCTTGCCGTCCTGATTGCTTGCGCAAAAAATGCTCGGCAAACCACAACTGAGCCACAATTTCCCCGGTGGTCAGATTGCGACTGAAGCCCTGATGACCCGTAGAACAGAACCTACATCCCACCGCACAGCCCGCCTGCGATGAAATACACAGCGTGCCGCGATCATCCTCCGGGATAAAAACGGTCTCTACCGCATCACCAGCACCGACGTCGAACAGCCACTTGATGGTGCCATCTTTTGAGACGTGCTGGTCATTCACCGTCAGCGGCGTGACCTGCGCCACACCCTTGAGCTTTTCGCGCAAAGACTTGGCGAGATCGCTCATCTCGTCATAATTCGAGACACCGTTTTGGTGAATCCAGCGGAATAACTGTTTTGCCCGAAAGCGTTTTTCGCCCAGGCCCTCACAAAAAGCGGCCAATCCATCAAGGTCGTAATCGAGCAGGTTGACCGTCATCGCGAACGCTAGATTGAAGACATCAACGTGAGTACACGTTCATGCCGGGGAAGAAGAAGCCAATTTCAACAGCCGCTGTTTCAGCCGCATCAGAGCCATGCACTGCATTGGCATCGATGCTGTCGGCAAAGTCAGCGCGGATGGTGCCGGCGGCTGCTTTCTTCGGGTCGGTAGCGCCCATGAGATCGCGGTTCTTCAGGATGGCTCCCTCGCCTTCGAGTGCCTGGATCATCACCGGGCCGGAAATCATGAAGCCAACCAGGTCCTTGAAGAAAGGGCGCTCCTTGTGAACCGCATAAAAGGCCTCTGCCTCGCCACGGGACAGATGCGCCATGCGGGCAGCCACCACTTTGAGGCCTGCTGCCTCAAAACGGGCATAAATCTGACCGATGACGTTTTTTGCCACTGCGTCGGGCTTGATGATGGAGAGAGTGCGTTCGATTGTCATGTGTTATTTCCTGGACTTGGGTTTCGCTTGAGGTTTCAGTATCTGCTGCAAAGGCAAAGCCGCTTATTTTAACCCGCAGGGGCTGATCGGGCAGCCCTAGGTGAACACGGGCAAACTTGCCCTGTCAACACGGGGGAAGCGCGGATTTATTCCTCGCGGCCCGTGAACACTTGGCTTGGGCGGTCTGCGGACTTGGTTTTTTTGCAAATATTTCCGACATTTGCTGCAAATGGGCCTTGCAGCCCATCCCAACCCAAGCGCCACGAATCCACAATGAATAATGCCGCGCTTCCCCAAGTCCGACAGGGCTGCTAGCGACCGCCCCGTCCATTACCGCCGTAACCGCCACTACCTCCACCTCCACGGCCACGCCCGCCGCCGCCCGAGCCGCCAGGTCGACGCTGGCCCTGTCCCTGACCCGCCTGGCGCTGACGCAAAAAGCTGTCCGCGCCGATATACCCAAACGCTGTTTTCATGGGATCGGGCTGCGCATCTGAAGCCTGTCGGTCTGCACGGTCAGTCTGGGCGCCTCGATCTGACCGGCCGCTGTTTCGCCCTTGCCCACTGGTTGCCGGGTTCACCTGGCCACCTCCTGCGGTGTTGGCAGGTGGTCCATTTCGCTGACCGCGTCCCGAACCACGAGGCCCGCCGGTGCGCCCACCGCGGCGTCGATTTCGCCCACCGCCCGGCCCGCCGCCCCCGCCATCAAGGCCCGTTCCGCCCTGATCCTGGGCGTTGCCAACGTCAGTTCGCACGCCTGAACGCTCACCACGACCCTGACCAACGTTTGACCCGGCAGATTGCATGATCGAGCGAATGTCGGAGTCATCCAGCTCCATCCACGCACCCCGTTTAAGCCCGCGGGGCAACACCATGGCCCCATAGCGGATGCGAATCAGACGGCTGACGGCGTGCCCCACCGCTTCAAACATGCGGCGCACCTCGCGGTTACGTCCTTCAGAGATCGTGACCCGGTACCAGCAATTCGCGCCCTCGCCGCCACCGTCTTCGATAGCCCCAAACTGCGCCACACCATCGCCAAGTTTGACGCCCTCCAGCAGTTTTTGCCGTTCTTCCTTGTTCAGGCTGCCAAGTACGCGCACCGCGTACTCACGCTCCAGCCCAAACCGGGGGTGCATCAGGTTGTTGGCCAGTTCGCCCGAGCTGGTGAAGAGCAGCAAACCTTCGGTGTTAAG
Organism: Rhodoferax sp.; assembly: GCA_031392805.1. GTDB lineage: Bacteria > Pseudomonadota > Gammaproteobacteria > Burkholderiales > Burkholderiaceae_C > JANYCG01. The sequence continues at coordinate 26,054 of JANMVO010000528.1, forward strand.
GTCAAGCCGGCCAACGGATTGCCATTTGCCCTGCGTCAATTTTGGCAGGCGGCGAAACACGGTGGGACGGTTCTGTGGATCGTCATTGGTAACCACCTCCCCCGCCGGCTTGTGGTAGGCGATCACACGGGCTGGCGGCGGATCAATGCGAAAACGAATTGGCTTTCCATTGACTTTCACGTGGTCGCCAAACTGGATGCGCTGCCCGATGTGGGCCGGCTCATTGTTCACGGTGATGCGCCCCTCCATGATGAGCTGCTCCATCTCCAGCCGCGAGCCCATACCCGACTGCGCCAGCACCTTGTGCAGTTTGGGGGTTTCGGCCAGCGGCGCAAGCACCCGCTTGGGCGGCGACAGATCGGCAATGTTTTCATCGGAATCAAACTGCCCCGACACCACATCTTCAAAACGGTTGCCCGTTGGCAACGCCACTGACTTCACGACAGGGGTGGCAGCGACAGGGGCTGCAGCGGCCCTATTTGGCGCCTGAACCTCAGTTGCTACTTTTTCAATAGCAATATCGCTAGCGTTGACAAGGGCTAGAGGGTCATTTTTGCCATCAATTGGAACAATTTCAGGCATTCGGGCATCCGGGTTGTCTGTGATCATGTTGGAAATCCGCTGATAGGGGAAACGTGTTCGACCGGGCCCGGCTCTTCAACCAGCGCCATCTGCGCAGCCAGCCCGGCTTGAAGCGCAGCGTTGTCAAGCAATGGCAGTTGATCAAGTGACTCTATGCCCAAATCGTCCAGAAATTGCCGGGTTGTTGCAAACAGTGCGGGGCGGCCCACGGTTTCCCGGTGCCCGATTACCTCCACCCAGCCGCGATCTTCAAGTTGCTTGATGATCAAAGAATTGATGGTCACGCCACGAATGTCTTCCATATCACCCCGGGTGACGGGCTGGCGATAGACAATGATGGCCAGAGTCTCCAGCGCCGCGCGGGTGTATCGCGGCGGCTTTTCCGGATGCAGGCGATCCAGGTAATGGCGCAACTCGGGCCGGCTCTGAAACCGCCAGCCGCTGGCCACGCTCACCAGTTGGGCACCGCGCGGCACCCAATCAAGCTGAATGTCCAGCAGCAATGACTTGAGCGTGTCGGTGCCAAGTTCGTCGTCAAACAGCGCGCGCATGTCGCGTAACGGCATCGGCTGCTGTGCGCAAATCAGGGCGGTTTCTAGTACGCGTTTGGCATCCACCGTATTCATGGTTTGGCGATTCCGGGAAGGGCACCGTCACGGCGCAAAATCTGGGTGATTCGAACTTGGCCGCAACGCGCGAACTGATATGTTCGCGGTGCACACCTGGGTCAATCATGCGCAAGGCGCGTTTGCCAGGGCACTGGCTATCGAGCCATCAGGTTTCATTGTAGCTCAGGCCACACGCAATGACTGCATTGCGAAGGTCTGGCGGCAATGGCGCATGAAACGCCAGCGCCGCGCCGGTGGCCGGATGGGCAAACGCGAGTCGGCGGGCATGCAGGGCCTGGCGCTGCATGCCCATTCCAGCCACGCCACCGTACAGCTCGTCGGCAATCAGGGGGTAGCCAATCGACGCCATATGAACCCGAATCTGATGTGTGCGCCCAGTGTGCAATGTGCAGCGAACCAAAGTCCCCAGCGCCGAGCTGTCCAGCATGCTGATGGTGGTCCTGGCGGGCTTGCCCGCATGTCGGCCCAGATCAACCACGGCCATGCGCAAGCGGTTTCGCGGATCACGCCCAATCGGGGTTTCGACCTCCCGCGTGTTGGCACCAATCCACGCGTGGCTGGTCAATGCCAGGTATTGGCGACTGACTTCACGGGCTGCGATCAACTGCACCAAGGCGTCCATGACAGGGCGGGTGCGGGCCACCATCATCAGCCCACTGGTGTCCTTGTCCAGCCGGTGAACGATGCCAGCGCGTGGCAAAGCAGCGGCCTGCGCATCCTGAGCCAGCAAGCCATTGAGCAAGGTTCCGGTCCAGTTGCCAGGGGCCGGATGAACCACCAGCCCGGCAGGCTTGTTGATGATCATCAAATGCGCGTCGCTGAACACAATCTGCAGCGGCATTTCCTGGGGTTTGAAGGCCTGGCTTTGGGGCGTTGGCCGCAATTCGATACTGCCAACTGCGCCAGCTTTGACGCGCGCCGACGGCTTGCAAACCGTGCGGCCATCCAGCTGAACCGCGCCCGAATCAATCAACTGCTGCAAGTAACTGCGCGAGAACTCCGGCACCAACTGGACTAGGGCAAGATCCAGGCGCAAACCATGCTGCGCCGGTGGAATGGTGAGCGCGCGCGATTCAGTCTCAGGCCCGGCGTCACCGCCTTCTTCATGCGCTGCAATTGACTCGCTCGATATAATCAAACCGGAATGTTTCAAGAAAGATGCCTGCAATGCCCCATGCGAAATTATCGGTTGTTTGTGCTCTGGCGCTGACCGCTGCCGCCGCCCTGGTGGCGGGCTGTTCCACTGCCGAGGTGGACAAGACCGCTGGCATGAGCCCCAACAAGCTTTATGCCGATGCCAAAGATGAAATGAATGGCGGCTCTTACGACAAAGCCGTGAACCTGCTGGAGAAACTCGAAGGCCGTGCGGCTGGCACCCCCCTGGCGCAGCAGGCCCAGTTAGACAAAGCGTACGCCCGCTACAAAGCCAATGAGCCAGCCGAGGCTTTGGCAACGCTGGACCGGTTCATGAAATTGCACCCGGCAAGTCCGGCCATTGATTACGCCCTGTACTTGAAGGGGATCATCAATTTCAACGATGACCTGGGTCTATTCTCGTTCGTCACGCGCCAGGATCTGTCTGAGCGCGACCAAAAGGCAGCCAAAGAATCATTCGAATCGTTCAAAGAACTCATCACCCGGTTTCCGGCCTCGCGCTACACGCCAGACGCACGCCAGCGCATGGTCTACATCATCAATTCTCTGGCGCAATATGAGGTGCATGTGGCGCGCTATTACTTCAGCCGGGGGGCGTATGTGGCGGCCGTCAATCGGGCTCAGGTGGCCCTGGCTGACTACCGTGATGTGCCGGCGCTGGAAGAAGCGCTGTTTATTGTGGTCAAGTCCTATGACGCGCTGGGCATGGTGCAACTGCGCGATGATGCAAAACGGGTGTTGGAGAAAACCTATCCGCAAAGCGAGTACATGACGCGTGGCTTCAAGGTCAGCTCGGCCCCGTGGTGGAAGTTTTGGTAAGCTGGCTTAAAGCGTCCAGAAACGCCTCCTCAGAGGCGATTTTTTTCATGGGCGGCAGCGCTGCCAACAGACGGCCGCCATAGCCCATGGAGACCAGACGTGTATCGCAGACCACCAAAATTCCGCGATCAGATTCACGCCGGATCAAACGCCCGGCACCCTGTTTTAGCGCCACTGCCGCTTCCGGCAAAAAATAGTCCTTGAACGGGCTGCGGCCCATTTCCTCGAGCCGCCTGCAACGGGCTTCAACCAGCGGATCGCTCGGGGGCGGGAACGGCAGCTTGTCAATCACAACCATTTGCAGGGCGTCCCCCGGTACATCCACGCCTTCCCAGAACGAGGCTGAGGCCACCAGAATGCAGCCGGATTGACCGGCGCAGGCAGCATCTCCGCCCTGGCGGAACCGCGCCAGCAATTCGCGCTTGGGTCGCTGCCCCTGCACCAAAATCTCGAGTTGTCCTGAATCCGCAAAATGCAACTGCAGCGCCTCACTGATGGCCCGCAACGCGCGCAAAGTGGTCGTCAGCACCAGGGTACGGCCACCGATCACCGGTGCGGCTCTGGCCACCAGCGCAGCCACTTCGGCACTGTGGGATGGGTCACCCGGTTTTGGCAGATTGAGAGGCACATACACGCCAGCCTGTGCCGGATAGTCAAACGGGCTTCCTACCTGCAGCGTCTCGGCGTCCTCTAAACCGCACGGCTCGGTGAACCATTTCAGCGTCGGGTCTTCACCCAGCGTGGCCGAGGTAAAAATCCAGGACTTTGACGCTGTTTGCCCTTGCTCATCCCTTTGGCCTTGTTCATCCCTTTGGCCTTGCTTCAGAAGCTTGCCCTGTACCGCAGCCGCAATGTCCAGCGGCGACTCCACCAGACGCAGTTGCGCGCCCACATCAACCCAGCGCACCGAGCCCGGTTCGCAGCGCTTGCGGAATGACTCGACTCTTTCGGCAATCGAGTCAACCCGCTCCAGCAGTCTTGTGAAATCCGGCGCAATTTCACTCACGGTGTCCAGTGCCCGGCTGGTCTTCGCACAAGCGTCCTGTAGCACCTGGAGAGCATCGTCCCAGTCGTGCGCGTTGACACCTTCGGGCACCGCCTCAAGCCAGCGCAACTTGGTTCCTGGATAGGCTTTGCCAACCAGCATGCGCAAGTCACGGCTCGCGCGCTCAAGGTCAGAGGCCACTTGATGCCAGTCCACCAGACCACGCGCCAGGCGCAAGCCTGCACCCAGCAGGTCACGGGCAAGATCCAGCAATTGCCCGGTACCAAGGAATTTGCCCAGAAACTGCACGCCAATCTCGTTGAGCTGATGGGCCTCATCAAAAATGACGGTATTCACTGAAGGCAACAGCTCGGCCATGCCCGATTCACGCACCGCCAGGTCGGCGAAAAACAGGTGGTGGTTGATGACCACCACATCGGCAGCCATCGCCTCGCGCCGGGCCAGGTTGACGTGACAGGCCCGGAACTTGGGACATTGCGACCCCAGACAATTCTCCCGCGAGGACGTAATGAGCGGAATCACCGCAGAGCGCTCATCCAGGCCGGGTAGTTCAGCCAGATCGCCGGCTTGCGTCACCTGCGACCACTTCTCGATGTTGGCCAGCGTCCTGAGCGCCGCGCGATCCGGCAAAGCCACATGCTGGCGTGCCACGTCCAGCCGATGCAGGCATAAATAGCTGCCACGCCCTTTCAGCAAGGCGGTGCGCACTGGCAAGCCCAGGGCCTGAACCAGCCGGGGCAGGTCGCGCCCAAACAACTGATCCTGCAGGGTTTTTGTGGCGGTCGACAGCAGCACCCGCTGGCCACTGAGCAAGGCGGGAACCAGGTATGAGAAGGTTTTGCCGACACCTGTGCCAGCCTCCACCACCAGCGCGCCACCGTCTTGCAGGGTGCGGGCAATGGCCAGCGCCATGGCAGTCTGTCCCGCCCTGGGATGGAACTCTTGCACCAGGCGTGACAACCGGCTGACCGGGCCGAATGCCTCGCGCACTGATTCCTGAAAGTTCATCCGTCAAGCAGGCTCATTGGGCGACAGGTCGCGCTCAATACGGGCCATTTCGTCGCGCAGGGCCAGCCGCCGCTTCTTCAGGCGGCGCATCATCAGCTCATCAGGCGGCGTCTGGTTTTCTGCGCGATCAATCAATGCGTCAAGGTCTGCATGTTCCATGCGCAGTTCAATCAATCGGCGCTCAGGCGAGTGCAGGTTAAAGTCCACAGTAGCAATCAAAAAAATCGCCCAGTTTGACAGGGCCGGTTGGTGAGTGAAGCGCAGATTTATTCCTCGCGGCCCGTGATCGCTTGGCTCGGGTGGTCTGCGGCGTTGGTTTTTTTGCCATCATTCCCGCTATTTGCTGGAAAAACCGCCTGGCAGCCAATCCCGATTCAAGCGCCACGAATCCGCAGGGAACAAGTCCGCGTTTCCTTAATTCAGTTGGTTTCATAATACGACTTTAAACCGCACGAAATAAAGGCATTGCTGTCCAGCAGTTCAACATGTACAAAGGCTATCGACTCACCGCATCTACCGGAATCCACAAAGGTGACCGCGAGTACCAACAGGACCAGGTTGCCCTGTTGAACCACCCTCGGGTTAACGGCTGCGTTCTGGCCGTGATCGCCGACGGCATGGGCGGGCGCAGCGGCGGACGAAAAGCCTCTGACCAGGTCATGATGACGGCACGGCAGCTTTTTGAGCGCTATTCACCCGAGTCAGACGACGCTGCCGCCATGCTGATGCAGTTGGTCCAAGAGGCCCATATCGTGATCAAGTTGACGGCCATCTCGTCTGAAGAAGAGCCGCACAGCACCATCGCCGCGTTTCTGATCAATCCGGGCGGAGACTGCCATTGGGCGCACGCGGGGGACTCACGGCTCTACCACTACCACGGTGCCAAGTTCATCAAACGCACGATGGACCATTCGTACGTGCAGGCCCTGGTCAACCGGGGCGAAATCACTGAGGAACAGGCCAATGTTCACCCCCAGTCCAATATATTGATGGGTTGCCTGGGGACCGACACCGAGCCGCCGGTGGACATCCACTTCATACCCAAGCTTCGGGCTGGTGACGTGCTGTTGGCCTGTAGCGACGGCGTTTGGCACTACTTCAACAGCACTGAGATCGGATCGGTTCTCGCAACCCTGTCGGCCCGTGAAGCCACTGAATTCATGATTCAGAAAGCGCGCTCGCGGGGACACGGCGGTGGCGACAACCTGTCGCTGATCATCGTCAAGCTGGAACCACTGGGCTCGTAGGCAGTCAAGGGGGAGTTGCCAATGGCGTGGCCGAAGACTTGGCTTGCTCGGCCTGGCGTTTGAGCCGCTGCGCTTTTTCCGCCTGCGCTTCCTTCAGTTTGCCCGCGTATCTTTTTTGCTCTACAGCGGCCGAATTCGCTTTGGCGGCCCGCTCCGAGATTGATTTGGCGCGTCTTTGAGCCCGGTCCTTTTCAACATCAGCCAGAGCACCCGGTTTCTGGCTGGCCTCGGCTTTTGCGGCAGCTTTCTCCTCGGCGCTGTCCTGGCGCTGCTGCTGCCTGTCCAGCGCCTCGGCACGCCGGTTGGCCTCGTCTATCTGGGTCGGCGGTGAAGACCGTTCTTCAATGCGCGAGAGTTGTGATGCGCCCCTGCGTTTGGCCTCAGCAGCGCCAAGCGATGCCTCCTGGCGACGCAAGTCGGCCATGGCCTCCCGCCGCACCAAGCGGGCTTCACCCAGGCAGCCTGTTACCGCAAATTTCTGGTAACAGGCCGCTTCATCTTTTGCAAAGCGCGCCTCCACCCCGTTGCGGTCGGCCTGAATGCGGGCTCGTTCAACCTCGGGCGACAGGCCACCTGCCACGTCAGTCTGCTGCGCATGGACCGACGCGGTAAGCAGCAGAAGAACCAACGTCGGTATCAAAAACATTTTTTTCATGTCAGCCGCGTGTCGACAACCCTGCGATCCAGGTCCAGAAATTCCTTGGATTGCATCTCATGAAGGCGCGAAACTGTGCGGGGAAATTCATGAGCCAAGGGCCCTTCGGTGTAAAGCGCTTCGGGTGCAACTTCTGCCGACATGATGAGTTTGACGCGCCGGTCATACAACACATCGACGAGCCAGGTGAAGCGCCGGGCCTCGGACGCCATGCGCACCGGCATCTGCGGCACTTCGCTCAAAATGACAGTATGAAACTGGGTGGCGATTTCCAGATAGTCATTTTGGGACCGCGGACCGCCGCACAGCGTTTTGAAATCAAACCAGACCACACCGCCCGCCTTGCGCCTTGCATGAATTTCGCGCGCTTCAATGTGCAGCGTGGGGGCTTCGTCGGCTGACTCCGCCAGCTTGTTGAACGCGTCGCGCATCGCGGCATCAGCCTGGGCACCCAGCGGCACATGGTAGAGCTTGAGTTGCTCCATAGTGCGACGGCGGTAGTCCGTGCCGTTGTCCACATTGACCACTTCGAGGTGCTGATTGAGCAAGGCAATGGCCGGCAGGATGCGGTCGCGGTGCATGCCACCTGGGTACAGGTCATCAGGCCGGAAATTGGAGGTGGTGACGAAACCCACGCCATTGTCAAACAGGGCTGCCAGCAGACGGTGCAGGATCATGGCATCAGTGATGTCGGCCACATGAAATTCATCAAAGCAAATCAGCCGGTATTTTTTGGCCATGCGCTTTGCGAGCAAGTCCAGCGGGTTAACCGTGCCCTGCAGGTCAGACAGTTCCCGGTGCACCTCACGCATGAACTCATGAAAGTGCAGCCGCGTCTTGCGGTTCAAAGGCACAGCGTTAAAAAAACAATCCATGAGGAAGCTTTTGCCCCGACCCACACCGCCAAACAGGTAAACCCCGCGCGGAATATCCGGGCGGTTAATGAGCTTCTTCAGGGCATTGGACCGCTGCGCCTTGAAAGCGGCCCATTCGGCGGCGCATCGCTCAAGCGCGTCAACGGCGCGCAGCTGTGCGGGATCTGCCCGGTAACCCCGTGCAAGCAATTCAGCCTCATAAACCTGTCTGACACTCAAGGATAATTCCAATTGCTATATAAATAATAGCTAACTATGTAATATCCACGAGGGCTACAGGCCGATTTAGATCAATTTAAGCCAATTTGGCCAAATATGCCGGCTAATAACCTCAAAAGTTCAGGGTCCGCTTGTCCACCGCCAGCGCCGCTTCCTTGGTCGATTCGCTCAAGGAGGGGTGGGCATGGCAGATGCGGGCAATATCTTCGCTGCTGGCCCTGAATTCCATCGCCATCACACACTCCGCAATCAGCTCACTGGCCATCGGGCCGACGATGTGAACGCCCAGGATTTCGTCTGTGATGGCGTCCGTCAGCATCTTGACCATGCCCGTGGTGTCGCCCAATGCGCGAGCGCGGCCATTGGCCAGAAACGGGAAGGTGCCGGCCTTGTAGGCGCGCCCTGCGGCTTTGAGCTGCTGCTCGGTCTGACCAACCCATGCAATCTCGGGGCTGGTGTAGATCACCCACGGCACGGTGTTGAAATTGACGTGCGGGTGCTGGCCGGCGATGCGCTCGGCCACGGCAACGCCTTCTTCTTCTGCCTTGTGCGCCAGCATCGGGCCGCGCACCACATCACCGACGGCCCAGACGTTGGGCAGATTGGTTTTGCAGTCGTCGTCCACCACGATGGCACCGCGCTCGTCGAGCTTCAGGCCGACCGATTCGCCATTCAAACCAATGGTGTTGGCCACACGGCCGATGGAGATGATCAGCTTGTCCACCTCCAGCGTCTGCGCCTCGCCTTTGGCATTGGTGTAGGCAATGCTCAGTTGGGGCTCTTTGCCCTTTTTTGCCAGCTTGATCTCACCCACCTTCACGCCCAGCTCAATCTTCAGGCCCTGCCTGTCAAAAGCCTTCTTGGCCTCTTTGGCAATCTGCTCGTCCACCACGCCCAGGAAGGCCGGCAACGCCTCCAGCACCGTGACTTCAGAGCCGAGCCTGCGCCAGACTGAGCCCATCTCCAGCCCAATCACGCCGGAGCCAATCAGGCACAGCTTTTTCGGCACCGCACCCAACGCCAGTGCGCCATCGTTAGACAGGATGTTGTCCTCATCAAACGGCGCACCGGGCAACGCGCGGGCGTTGGAGCCGGTAGCAAGAATGATGTGTTTGCCTTGAATGGTTTCTTCGGCAGCGCCTGACACGTTGATCTCGTAGCCGCCTCCGGCTGAAGCCGCACCGGGCGCGGCGGCTTGCACAAACGAGCCGCGCCCATGGAAGAACGTCACCTTGTTTTTCTTGAACAGGTAAAGAATGCCGTCGTTGTTCTGCTTGACCACAGCGTCTTTGCGGCCAATCATCCTGGCAAGGTCCAGCGACAGCCCCGTAACCTCAATGCCATGCTCGGCAAAGTGATGCGAGGCATGGTCATAGTGCTCTGAAGATTGAAGCAATGCCTTGGACGGGATGCAGCCCACATTGGTACAGGTGCCGCCAGGCGCCGGGCCGCCCTTGCTGTTCTTCCACTCGTCAACGCAAGCCACGCTGAAACCCAGTTGTGCCGCGCGGATGGCGGCGATGTAGCCCCCAGGGCCTGCGCCGATGACGATCACGTCAAATTGCTTTGTAGTCATGAATTAGTTTAAATTTCGACGAACTGATGCGGGCAGGGGTTGCCTTTTCAGGCGGCCACTTGTTCAAAAGAAAATGTGGGGAAATCTGCGCGCTCTTTGGCGTGCTCCATCGTGATGGCGCAAACATTGCCCTTTGCATCCAGTTCCAGCAAAGTGTTTTCGTCCAGATCCCGCGCCTCGGCAATCGCCGTGCCGAGAAACTCGATGTACAGGGTGTCGGTGTCCTGAAAGTATTTAATTTTCATGGCTTGAAACTCCGGTCAAAGAAAGCATTGTGAATTGTTTCACCGTCAGGCAGGACAACAACCCGAAGGTAGCAATTTTCTGCGTCGGCAATTCTTGCCCAACGTCGCACGCGACCATCTTCCTGAAGAAACTCAGACTCGGGGCGGAAAAAGACCTGCTCAATCCATTCCTCACGAATCCCGACCCGGTCCAAACGGTGACGGGTTGCGAGGAAGTAGTGCGTGAATTTCAACTTCACCGACGCGTTCAAATATCAAACAGCAATCGCGCCGGGTCTTCCAGCGCTTCCTTCATGGCCACCAGGCCCAGCACGGCTTCGCGGCCATCGATGATGCGGTGGTCGTAGCTCATGGCGAAATAGTTCATCGGGCGCACCACAACGACGCCGTTTTCCACCACGGCGCGGTCTTTGGTGGCATGCACGCCGAGAATGGCCGATTGCGGCGGGTTGATGATGGGTGTGGACAGCATCGAGCCAAAGGTGCCGCCATTGCTGATGGAGAAAGTGCCGCCAGTCATCTCTTCAATGCCAAGCTTGCCATCGCGCGCCTTGGTGCCGTACTCGGCAATTTTCTTTTCGATGTCGGCAAAGCTCATCTGGTCGGCATTTCGCAAAATCGGCACCACCAAGCCGCGCGGTGAACCCACGGCAATGCCAATGTCAAAGTAGCCGTGGTAGACGATATCGGTGCCGTCGACCGATGCGTTGATCACCGGGTATTTTTTGAGCGCGTGCACAGCCGCCTTGACGAAGAAGCTCATGAAACCGATCTTGACGCCATGTTCCTTTTCAAACTTCTCCTGGAAGCGCTTGCGCATCTCCATCACCGGCGCCATGTTGACCTCGTTGAAGGTGGTCAAAATGGCGTTGGTCGATTGGCTTTGCAGCAGGCGTTCGGCGATGCGGGCGCGCAAGCGGCTCATGGGCACGCGCTGCTCGGGGCGTTCGCCTAAAGAGACTGTTTTGACAGCAACTTGAGGCAAGGACGTCGTTTTTGCTGCCATTTGAGGCAAAAAAACGGCTGTAGCCCTTGTTGGCATTTCGTTAGT
>JANMVO010000240.1:0-6999 GCA_031392805.1 Rhodoferax sp.
GCGCGAGCGCATCACCCGGCTACAGCGACCGCTGGTGTTCACCAACGGTGTATTTGACGTGCTGCACCGGGGCCATGTCATGTACTTGGCGCAGGCGCGTGCCCTGGGTGCCAGCCTGCTGGTGGCCCTGAACACCGATGCCTCCGCGCGCCGCCTGGGCAAGGGTCCAAACCGTCCGCTCAACTCGCAAGAGGACCGCGCTTTTGTCATGGCCGCATTGGCATCGGTCAGTCTGGTCACCTGGTTTGATGAAGACACGCCCCTTGAGTTGATCACCGAGTTGCAGCCCGATCTGCTGGTCAAGGGCGGCGACTATGACATGCGCCGGCTTGCAGAGACCCGTGTGGTGCAAGCCTATGGCGGGCGGGCGCTGGCCATTCCGTTTGTGGACGGGTATTCAACCACCGCGTTGGTGAACCGGATGCGGTCCAAGCCATAGGCCAGTAGCCGGGTCTGCGGACCAATTCATTGAAGCAAAACAACCCTATCCGAACCTACCAACAGGCATTGGCAACAACACATCTGCGCGAGTGAGCCGGAGAACCTGTGCACTCTGCTCACCGCCTCGCCCACCAAGCTTGCGTGGCTGTATTCGGTGTTCCGTCTTGACTGCGAAGCCACGGCGTTGTTTATCGACACGTCCACCTCCCTGAAATTCAAGACCGCCGCAATCCTGCCAACGCTGCTGACACAGCGTTGTCAGGAGCCCTGGCGCACCATCGGTATTCCTTTAACAACTTTGGAGTTATCCATGACAAACGCTAGCACCCCTGCCATCAAAAACGCGATCAGCTGGTTTGAAATCCCCACGCTCAATCTGGCCAAGTCCCAGGCTTTTTACGAGACCGTACTGAGCTGCAAGATGCGCCCTGAAGACATGGGGCCGTCGCAGGGTGCGGTGTTTCCGTATGAAGGCGAAGAAGCCATTGGTGGCGCGCTCCTGTGCGGCCCGAGTGCGCCCAAACCCGGTGCAACCGGTGCGCTGATTTATCTGGACGCCTCACCATTGCTGGACGCCGCGGTAGGCCGCGCCCTGGCTGCGGGTGCCAGCCTGGCCTGCCCGCGCGTGGCGTTGCCGCCGGGCATGGGCTTCTTCGCCCACATCATTGACCTGGATGGCAACCGGGTTGGCCTGCACGCGCTGGCTTGATTCAGCCGGATTTGATTTTCGCTACAGTCACAGCATGACTTCAATCATGACCAAAAACTGGATTGCCGTGGCCAGCGCAGACCATGCGCGCCGCGGCCGCGATGAGAAGGTGCCGGGCTTCATGCAGGTGGGCCACGGCAAGCTCGCGCCCCTCAAACGGGTGCAGCCGGGCGACCGCGTGGCCTACTACTCGCCCAGGTTTTTGGGGTCAGAGCCCAAATTCACCGAGCCTTCGGCTCACCCGGTGGGTACGGTGCGAGGCACCGCAGTGAAATTGGTGTCTGACCCCAATAACCTGTTTCAGAGCTTTGTCTCCATCGGCATCGTGCAGCCGGGCGAGCCGTATGCGTTTGACATGGGGGGCTTTGTGCCGTACCGGCGCAACGTGACGTATCTGAAGTCAAAAGAGGCGTCGATTCTGCCCTTGCTTGATGACTTCGAGTTTGTAGAAAACCGCAGCCGCTGGGGCTACAAGTTTCGCTTTGGCCTGTTCAGCATCAGCGACCATGACATGCGGCTGATTGCCCAGGCGATGGGCGTGGATGCGTCATTGCTATTATTTAAGTAGCTAACTATGAATGTTCCACGCGGGCTAGAGGCCAATTTGTTCACTTAAAATAGCCAGAAGACCCGGTTTTATCCGGTCTACGCCGCTCCACAACGTTTGGCGCCTCCACGCCGTTAAGCCCTCGCGCCCTAGCCATCAGTCCCCCATGCGCCGTGCCGACCGCCTGTTTCACATCGTCCAGCTCATCCGGGGCCGCCGCCTCACCACGGCCGCGTTTCTGGCGCAGCGGCTGGAGGTGTCTGAGCGCACGGTCTACCGCGACGTGGCCGATTTGCAGCACCAGGGCGTGCCGATTGAAGGCGAGGCGGGTGTTGGCTACCGGCTGGGCGCGGGCTTTGAGCTGCCACCGCTGATGTTCACGCAGGACGAAGCCAAGTCGCTGGTGGCTGCCGTGCGCCTGGCACAGGCCTGGCTGGACCCAGGCCTGGCGCGCGAGGCAGAAACTGCGTTGGGCAAAATTCTGTCAGTGTTGCCTGCTGCGGTGCGCACTGCCGCAGAGAGCCTCGCGCTGTACGCGCCGATGGCCAGCATGGACGCGTTGGCGCAGCAGACCCTGCAAGCATTGCAAACCTCGCGCGAAGCGGTACACGCACGGCGCAAGCTGCGCTTTGGCTACCGCGATCTTTCGGGCTGCACAAGCCAGCGCGTGGTGCGACCGCTGGGCTGCTTCTTCTGGGGCAAGGTCTGGACGCTGGCCGCGTGGTGCGAATCGCGGCAGGACTTTCGCAGCTTTCGCATTGACCGGATTGAGATGCTGGAGCTGCTGGATGAGCGCTTTCGCGACGAGCCCGACAAAACGCTGGCACAGCTGCTGCGCAAGGTGGGGGCCAACATCAACAGTTAAAACCGTTGCTTTAGCGCATGGGTCAACACATGGGCCAGCCCTTGGGCCAGCATCTGACGCGCAAGCGCCTGGATGAATACACGCCCGAATCAAACGGTCAAATTGCCAGCGCCGCTTCAATGTCCCGGGCCATGCTGGCCGGCGTGTCGGTCGGGGCGTAGCGCTTGATCACCGCGCCATCCTTGCCGACCAGAAACTTGGTGAAGTTCCATTTAATGGCCTTGCTGCCCAGCAGGCCGGGGGCCTCGGCGCTGAGCCACCGGTACAGCGGATGCGCGCCCGATCCGTTCACGTCAATCTTCTCCATCATCGGGAAACTCACGCCGTAGTTGAGCTGGCAAAACTCGGCGATCTCGTCATTGCTGCCTTTGTCCTGCGCGCCAAACTGGTTGCAGGGGAAGCCCAGTACCACCAGGCCTTTGCCGCCATAGCGCTTGTGCAGTTCCTCCAGCCCGGCAAACTGCGGTGTGAAGCCGCAGGCGCTGGCGGTGTTGACGATCAGCAATGGCTTGCCCTTGAATTGATCGAGCTTGACGGTTTCGCCACCGATGCGGGTGGCCGAAAACTCATAAACGGTGGACATGTGGGGGCTCCGGTCAAAAACTGTATTGTGTCAATTTTGGCTGAAATTTGCGCTTGACCACGTGACGCTTGATGCGCGACGATTGAACACACGATGCCCGTCAACGCGAGACCGACAGCAGCGATGCCAGCAGAATCAGCCCACCCCCCAACAGCGTGCGTGTTGACAATTCGCCCGCCCCCAGCAGCACCGACGACACGCTGGCAAACACCACCTCCAGCAGCATGATGAGGGAGGTGGCGCTGGCACGCAAGCGGGCCGCGCCATACTGCAGGGCGATATTGCCCGAAAGAAACACCAGACTCAGCACGATGGCCACGCTGACCCAGGCCAAGGCAGGCGCAGGCGGAGAAATCACCAGCCCCAAACCCATGCCCATAACGGCGGCGGCAATGGCAAGAGCAGCACCGCCGGCAAACATGGCCAGCATGCGCGACGCCTCGGGTGTGTGGCTGAGTTTGCGCAGCATGATGTTGGTCAGTGCAAAACTGAAGCCGCCCATCAGCGCCAGCCAATCGGCCAGGCTCTCGGGCACTGGCCACTGGGCGCCTGGTGTTTTGAGCACGATCACCACACCCGTCAGTGCCAGTGCCAGGCGCAGCAGGGAGCCCCCTGTGGGTTTTTCGCCCAGCAGCGGCCAGGCCAGCAAAACAACCCAGGCCGGCATCAGATAAAACAGCAGCACCACCCGCACCACATCGCCCACGGTGACGGCCCAGTTGAAGCCCACATTGGCCAGCCCGGAGGCCAGCACCAGCCACCACAGCATCGGGTGTTTGCGCAGGCCGCGCCAGCCGGCGGGCTTGAACACGGTGACGCACGCCATGGCAAAAATATAGATGATGGCGGTCGCCCACAGGGGGTGCAACCCATGGCTTTGAAGTGCACGAAACGGCCACCACGACACGCCCCACACCAGCGCGTTCAGGGCCAGGGCCAGTGCTGGCAATACAGCGTTTTTTGGAGTTTGCATTGAAACAAAAAAAACTGACCCGGGCCGTGCCTGTTCGGTTTTCCGCCTCCCTTAGTGCGAGATCCGGCGCGCCGCCGCTGACAGCACTTTTGTGCAACTGTGGCCCATCCCCAGCAGGTCTGTGCGAGGGCGGAGCAACGACCTGTCGCGCTGAACTGCGGACTGGAATCAGCCGTGAATATTGTCGTTGCGGGCAATCTCCAGCAAATGCTCAACCTCGGCCCTGTGCTTGACGCAATTGCTTTTGTGCCAGCGGTGGATGACCCACATCACGCCCGCGACCACCAGGCCAAACCCGGTGATGGCGCCAAAGGCCGACAACCCCAGGCCGGCCGACAGGCTGTAGGCTGTGCCGAGCACCAGAATGGAAAAATTCTCGTTGAAGTTCTGCACCGCAATCGAGCGGCCGGCACCCATCAAATTGTGCCCGCGATGTTGCAGCAGCGCGTTCATCGGCACCACCATGAAGCCGCCCAACGCGCCCAGCAAAATCAGGAAAGGCGCGGCGACCCAGACGTTGTCGATAAAAATCAGGGCGATCACAGCGCCCCCCATGCCGATGCCCAGCGGCATGACGCGCGGGCCGTCTTCAAGCCGCATGCGCATCGACGCCACGATGGCTCCGACCGCCATGCCGATGGCCACCACCCCTTGCAGCGCAGACGCCTGAGTCACGCTGTAGCCCAGGGACACGGCGGCCCACGTCAGCACAATCGTTTTCAGGTTGCCGGCTGCGCCCCAGATCAGCGTGGTGGCCGCCAGTGAAATCTGCCCCAGTTTGTCGCGCCACAGCCGGGTGTTGCAGACCCAGAAATCTGGCAGCAGGGTGACCAGGCGTTTCGGCATGGGCCGCATTTCAACCCCGGTGTCGGGGATGCGGGTGTTGAACAGGGCGGCCACCAGGTACACCAGAATCAGCACGCTGATGGCGGCCTCGGGCGGCGTGTCGATGCCGAGGTCAATCAGCGGGATGTCAATCGACAGCAGCAAGGTGGACACCGCCCGCCCTACGAGCTGGCCACCGAGCAAAACACCCAGGATGATGGAGCCAATCGTCAAGCCCTCAATCCAGCCATTGGCCTTGACCAGTTGCGAGGCCGGCAGCAGCTCGGTCAGGATGCCGTATTTGGCCGGCGAATAAGCCGCCGCCCCCAAACCGACGACGGCGTAGGACATCAGCGGGTGTGTGCCAAACAGCATCATCAGGCAGCCCACCACCTTGATGAAATTGCTGAAAAGCATCACCCGGCCTTTGGGCAGGGAGTCAGCAAACGCCCCCACAAATGGTGCCAGGATCACATAGAACAGCGCAAACATGGGCACCAAAGCGGCTTGTTGCCAGGCCGGCGCGCCACTGGTTCTGAGCAACTGGATGGCCGCAACGAACAGCGCATTGTCAGCCAGCGAGCTGAAGAACTGCGCCGACATGATGGTGAAAAAACCGCGTTTCATTGATGCCAGGTATGCATCAGCCGGGCTGATGAAGAATGATTTATTGGAGTATCCAAACGACAGGCAGGTTATAGCACGGCGCGCGGTGTCAAAATTGATGGCAACGCCCCACCTTGAAGCATTGTTTATTTCTGTGCCGTTTGTCGCATTCCACCGCTTTTTATTACCCCCATGCCCCGCCCGATTCAAGCCACCATCCACACCCAGGCGCTGCGCCACAACCTGGCGCGCATCCGGCAATCAACGCCCGATGCCCGCATCTGGGCGGTGGTCAAGGCCAACGCCTATGGCCATGGCATCGAGCGGGTGTTTGAGGCCTTCAGCGGCGCCGATGGTTTTGCGCTGCTGGACCTTGACGAAGCGCAGCGCATTCGCACCTTGGGCTGGCGCGGCCCGATCCTGCTGCTGGAAGGCGTGTTTGAACAGCGCGACCTGGAGCTGTGCTCGCGGCTGAACCTGTGGCACACAGTGCACTGCGAGGAGCAGATTGACATGCTGGCCACGCATAAAACCAATGTGCCGCAGCGCGTGTTTCTCAAGATGAACTCAGGCATGAATCGCCTGGGTTTTACGCCTGAGCGCTACCGTGCCGCGTGGACGCGCCTGAACGCACTGCCGCAGGTGGACGAGATATCGTTGATGACGCATTTCAGCGATGCCGATGGCGCTAAGGGCATTGCCGCGCAACTGGCCCGCTTCAACATTGCAACGCTTGACCTGCCCGGCGAGCGCACGTTAAGCAACAGCGCGGCCACCTTGCGCCACCCGCAAACGCCATCAGACTGGGTGCGGCCCGGCATTGCCCTGTACGGCAGCGCGCCCGATTTCCCACTGCACAGCGCGGCCGATTGGGGTTTGCAGCCGGGCATGACCATTGCTTCTAAAATAATAGCTACCCAAGACCTTTTGACGGGGGCTAACGTCGGGTATGGCTCCAGTTTTGCGGCAAATCAACCGATTCGCATCGGTGTCGTGGCCTGCGGCTATGCCGATGGCTACCCGCGCCATTGCAGCACCGGCACGCCGGTGCTGGTGAACGGCGTGCGCACCCGCATGGTCGGGCGTGTCAGCATGGACATGATCACGGTGGACCTGACACCGGTGCCCTCGGCTGGCATGGGCAGCGAGGTGACGCTGTGGGGCGGTTCTGCAAACGGCGCTGTGCTGTCGATTGATGAAGTGGCGCATGCGGGAAATACGGTGGGATATGAGTTGATGTGTGCGCTATCCGCCCGGGTGCCGGTGGACATCACTTGAGCGACGATTGGGATAGCGCGCGGTACCAGCGCGAAAAGCGGAATTTCATGGAATCGCGCCTGCGGTTTCGATCCGTCTACTTGCACACAGCGCTGTTTTTTACGATGACGTGGCTGGCGGGATGGTTGTTCAGTTGGGCATTGCTCTAGTTCGGCTTGAACAGCATGCCGCT
>JANMVO010000573.1:0-2209 GCA_031392805.1 Rhodoferax sp.
TCGAATAAATCAGACGGTAATCCGAAGCCACGCATTAATGCAACGGCGGCGCAAAGTGCACGTCAAATCGTTTAGCCAAGTCTGCCAGCTTTTTATCCAGCGTCCATAGCAAAGCGTCGGGCGTGATGGATACGCTGGCCAACAGCGCAATATCAACAAAACCGCAGCCCAAGCCATACAGCTTTTCGCGTTCAATAAAGGCCATCACCTCGGCAAAGCTGGCCGTGTGCGCCTGGCGCAGCAACGCCATGTCACCAATCGTCTGTCCTCGCGGCGCTGGCGGTGTGCCGCAAGCGACTTCAGCCAGCACCATCGGGTGACCGAGTACGCAGTCGCGTTGGATTAAATTAACCAAAGCGTCGTTGGTTTGGCGAAAATGCGCTACCCAAACCGAAGTGTCAACCAGCACATTCATTCAGGCGCAACGGATAGATGCCGGCGAGGTATGTCAGGCATTGAAGGGGCCAGTCCACCCAGCGCAGCCAACCGCTTACCCGCCTGCACCCGAACAAATGTGCTGATGGCTTCGCGAAACAAATCCGCTTTATCCAGCGTGGGGTCGGCAAGTTCAAGCGCTTTTTGGTACAACGCGTCGTCGATAGTGATAGTGGTGCGCATAATTAAAACCTCGAAGAATCTATAATGATGCATTATTACATCACTTTTGATGCTGCGTATAGTTATTTAAATCAGCTTGAACCACTCAGAGTCAATTTCCACCCGCTCCACCATCAAAGTTGATACCCCCAGCTTGTAGGCTTTAAGCAGCTTGCAAATGGCATCTCCATCGACCAACTCAATCGGCGGTGCGCCGTCTCGGGTGGCTTCCTTCATGGCGTCTCGTGTGAAACCCCCAGTTGTGAGAAACAAGCCCTTGTCGCCGCGCCCGACCATTGCACCTCTGAAATCTCGCAATTCACCAGCCGACACCTGCCCGCGGTATCTTTTGCATTGAAAGAACACGTGAAAGCTGATCAGAGCACCGAGCTTCATGATGCCTCGCCCGTCTATTCCGCCATCTCCAACGCGACCAGTCACTTCAACTTGAGTAAACCCAGTCTCGCGAAGCAATCGTTGGCATAAACGTTCAAATGCTGCCGGCTCAATTGATGTCAGCTCTTTAAGTAAACGCTCTTCCCAAGATTGATCTTCGATCTCAACTTCATCACCATTTGACAAGGGTACAGCCATCGCCTCGGCAGGACGGCGAACGATATCCTTTTGAACAGCTCGAACGACCTGGTTAGCGTCGACTTCTTGTGTTTTAGCCAAAGGAGTTAAAGCCCACACGCCTCTTTCTGAGTTTTCCAAAAATCCAGTCTTTTTTAAATATGTTCTTGCCCAAGCCAACCTGTACTGCAGCTCTGTCCTGTCTGGTCTATCTGGGTTGTGTGGGGTCTGCGCTTCAACCTCAGAAATTGCTTCTTTTAAGATAAGGTGAGTCTCAGAGTACTCGTCTATCTCTTTGATCGTGGCTGCACCCCCAAAACTGTGCAAAGCTTCAATCACCAAGGCAAACATTTCTTTGTACTGAGGAATCGCCATAAATTCACTCCCACTCAATCGTCGCAGGCGGCTTGCTGCTGACGTCATAGGTCACTCGGTTGATGCCGCGCACTTCATTGATGATGCGGCTCGACACTTTTTTGAGCAGCGCATACGGCAGCTCGGCCCAGTCGGCCGTCATGAAGTCGCTGGTTTGTACGGCGCGCAGAGCCACAACGTAGTCGTAGGTGCGGCCGTCTCCCATCACGCCTACTGACTTGACAGGGAGGAAAACTGTGAAGGCTTGGCTGGTGGCTTCGTACCAGTTTTTTGGGGTTTTGTTGGGGGTGGGTGCGGGGGCAGATTCGGGGATGCCCCCATCCCTGCCTTCCCCCGGGAGGGGAAGGACTGGAGCCGGGGAGGTAGAGGGGACGAACGGAAAGTTGCGCAGCTCTTCAATGAAAATGGCATCTGCCTGCCGCAGCAAATCCGCGTATTCTTTTTTAACTTCGCCCAAAATTCGTACCCCCAAGCCAGGGCCAGGGAACGGGTGGCGGTACACCATATCGTGAGGCAGGCCTAACGCAACGCCGAGTTCACGCACCTCGTCTTTGAACAGCTCGCGCAGCGGCTCCAGCAGCTTGAGGCCTAGTTGCTCAGGCAAGCCGCCTACGTTGTGGTGACTTTTGATGACGACGGCTTTTTTGTTTTTGCCGCCGCCTGA
>JANMVO010000250.1:0-2154 GCA_031392805.1 Rhodoferax sp.
GCTGCGCCAGGACACCCCGGGTGACTACCTCGCACGCTCATTTTCCATCCTCCTATTGGCCGTGCCGAGTTTCTGGCTGGGCACCATGGTGGTGGTATTCCCGTCGATCTGGTGGGGGTGGTCGCCGCCGATCGAATTCACTCCCTTCATGCAGTCCCCCAATCAGAACCTGCAGCAAATGCTCCTGCCCGGCATGGTACTGGGTGCCGCGCTGTCGGCCATCACCATGCGGCTGACGCGCACCATGATGCTGGAGGTGCTGCGTCAGGATTACATCCGCACCGCCTGGGCCAAGGGCTTGACCGAGCGCCTGGTGATCGTACGCCATGCGCTGCGCAATGCGCTGATTCCGGTGGTCACCCTGATCGGGCTGCAGGCGCCTCTGCTGATCGGCGGCGCGGTGATCATCGAGCAGATCTTCGTCATCCCCGGCATGGGCCTGCTGTTGCTCGAAGCGGTGCAGCAGCGCGACTATCCTGTCATCACCGGCGTCTTCCTGATGGTCGGCGTGGCGGTGATGCTGATCAACCTGGTGGTGGACCTCAGCTATGGTTTCCTCGATCCCAAGGTGAGGATGCGCTGATGGCTGCGGTGCTGCCGATGGTTGACAAGGCCCGCAGCTATGGCTTCTGGGCCCGGCTTTGGCACGACAAGCCACTGGGTGTGGCCGGCGGGCTGGTGCTGGCGCTATTTTTGTTTTGCGGCGTGTTTGCCGATGTGATCAGTCCCTATGGTTTCAACGACATCGCCCCGGCTGACCGCCTTCAGCCACCCAGCCTGGACCATTGGTTCGGCACCGACAACCTCGGCCGCGATGTGCTGTCGCGCTGCCTCTACGGCGCCCAGCTGTCGGTCATCATCGGCTGCTCGGCGGCATTGCTGGCCACCCTGATCTCGGCGCTGGTCGGCATCGTCAGTGGCTACTTTGGCGGCAAGGTCGACCTGCTGGTGCAGCGCTTTGTTGACGCCTGGATGAGCTTTCCCGACCTGGTGGTCCTGATCGTGGTGGTGTCGGTGCTCGGGCCGGGCATGCCGCAGATCATCGGCACCCTGGGACTGCTGCTGGGCATTGGCGGCTCGCGCATCGTGCGCTCGTCGGTGGTGTCGGTGCGCGAGCACATGTACGTGCATGCCGCACAGTCCATCGGCGCGGCCGCGCCGCGTATCCTGTGGCACCACATATTGCCGAATGTGATGGCACCCATCATCGTGCTGCTGACCACGCGGGTGGGCACCGTCATCCTGGCCGAATCGGGCCTGTCCTTTCTGGGCCTGGGCGTGCCGCCGCCAGCGCCGACCTGGGGCGCCATGCTGTCGGGCAGTGGCCGCACGTTCATGTTCGAAGGGCCCTGGCTGGCGCTGGCGCCGGGCCTGTGCCTGACAGCGGTGGTGTATGCCACCAATGTGTTCGGAGACGCACTGCGTGATCTGCTCGATCCGCGCATGCGGGGTGGACGTTGATCGAGCCCATTTCGGCGTGGATAGCCGAATCCAGGAGACCTTGATGAATTCAATGACCCCTACCCGAATCGCCGCCCTTGCCTTGGCGGCAGCGCTGGGCTTGGCCGGCGCAGCCCAGGCCCAGGCCCCAGCCGTGGCCGAGAAGCCGCAATATGGTGGTGCGCTGAGCATCGCCAACGTCTACTACACCATCTCGCCGTTGAGCTTCGACTCGGCCGATTGGGCCTGGAAGTTCAATCAGGACACCGGCCTTGCCTATGAGCAGTTGTTCGCAGCCGACTTGGGCAAGGCCAAGCGCAATGGCGGAAAGCATGCGTTCATCACCGATGGCTGGTTGCCCGCCGATGGGCTGCGCGGCGAATTGGCCGAGAGCTGGCGTACGCTGGAAAGCCCGCTTCGCCTGGAGGTGCAGTTGCGCAAAGGCATCATGTTCCCGGCCAAGCCCGGCGTGATGGCCGCGCGGGAGCTGGTCGCCGACGATGTGGTTTACAGCTACGACCGCATGAACAAAAGCCCGAAGAAGGTCCCAACCTACTTCGACCATATTTCCAAGGTCGAGGCCACCGGCAAGCATACGGTGGTGATGACCTTCAGCAGTTTCAATGCCGAATGGGACTACCGCTGGGGCTGGGGCTACTACTCGGCCATCGTGCCCAGGGAGGTGATGGAAAGTGGTGCCAAAGACTGGAAGAA
>JANMVO010000187.1:0-3010 GCA_031392805.1 Rhodoferax sp.
TCGCGTTTTGTGGAGCGCTTCATTGTGACCTCATGGGCCGACTACCTGCACCAGCGGGCCAGAGCGACGCTGGCCGACCAGGACCTGGAGACCCAGGCGCGTGCTTTCCAGCTGGAAGGCGTGCCGGTCACCATGCAGCACTACCTGGCCGAGCGCTGAAACACGGGGTCACCCATTGACTGCAGGTTCGTCACAGCCTGCGCCGGGCCCCCATGCTCATTTCCAGGCAAATGCCGGCTGCTCAAAATGGGCAACGGGGGTGCTCAGGCCCCGCAGGCACACTTCTCGAAACTGGTAGAGGATGGCCGCCGTCGGCGCGGCGATCCAGTTGGCGCCCACAGGCATCCGCAGAACCGGGTGCGCGCTGCCTTCCATGTGCTGCAGCAGGGGCGCGTCAGCGCGCAGGAACTCGCTAAGTGGAATGCGGTGAATGCTCTGCACCTCGTCGGGGTTGGGTACCATGTTGCGTGCCGTGCCCGCCCAAACCACAACGGGCGTGATGACAAAGCCTGAACGGGTCACGAAATCGTCAAGCCGGCCCAGCACGGCACCCGCATCCAGTGGCAGGTCCACTTCTTCTGCCAGCTCGCGCAGGGCGGCTTGTTCTGCGGTCTCGCCCTGGTCGATACGCCCGCCCGGCAGAGCCCACTGGCCAGCGTGGTTGCGCAGCTTGGCAGAGCGGCGCGTGAGGATAAGGGCCGCCTGCCTGCGCCACGTCACGTGTTCTGGCAAACCCATCAGATTGCCGCCAAAGCCTGCGTCGGTGATGGCCACCGCCACAGCGGCGCAGTGCTGCCCGTGCCGGACAAGCGCGCGAGCCTGAAACTGACTCAGCGTGTCCTGGACGCGTGCCTTGAGCTGCAGGTTGCGCCGCATGGGGTTGTATCAGGCCTTCACCACGTCTGTCACCACGTATTGCGCAACTCCCGCAGTTTCATGAACACCGTTTTCGCATCGGGCTGTTCCGGCAAATCGGGGAAGCTCTCGCGCAGCTTTGCGATGACGCCGGGGCTGGTCAACCGGAAAAATGTGTTGTGCTGCTTCTCGTCCTTGAGCGTGGTGGCCGCCGAGCCAGCCGGATCGTGGTTTTCCACGCGGGGCAGCAGGGCCTTGGCAGCAGCGTTGCCAGGCTCGCGGGCCAAAGTGAACTTCAGGTTGGTTTCGATATAGTCGTGCCCGGGGTAGACCAGCGTGCTGTCGGGCAGCCTGGCCAGCTGATCGGCAAAAGTGGCGTACATCGCATGCACATCCCCGCCATTGTGGACGTTGCCAGCGCCTGCGTTGAACAGGGTATCGCCAGAGAAAAGCGCAGGCTGGTCAGTGTGCGAGCGCAGGCAGATGTGGCACATGGTGTGGCCCGGTGTGTCAAGGCACTCCAGCTCGACCGTCTTGCCGACCTTGATCACATCACCCGCCTTGACGCCACGGTCCATGCCCGCAATTCGCCCCCCGGCCTTGTGGTGCGCGATCACTTTGGCACCCGTGGCTGCCACCACAGCGTCATTGCCGCCGATGTGATCATGGTGCTCATGCGTGTTGAGAATCTGCGTGATGCGCCAGCCTTTAAGCTTGGCCGCAGCCAGTGTTTTTTCGTGATCCAGCGGGTCAATGGCCAGTGCCTCGCCGGTCTCAGGACATGCAATCAGGTAATTGAAGTTTCGGTAGGCGTTGCCGGTCCAGATGCGTTCGACGATCATGATGGGTTCCTGTTGTGGCTGCTGGGGAAGTTGAAGTTCGGATTTATTCGCTGTGGATTCAATCGGCAAGACATGAATGCCGCTTCTGTCGAACGCGCAAAGTTGAGGCAGGTGCTGACACGGGACATGGTGAATCTTTTTGATGAGTGCACAATCAGACAAAAAGCTATAAAATACATAGCTATATATGCTTATTATACAAGGGCTACAGCCCTATTTCATTGAAATTTTTAAGTTTGACGAGGGCTGGAAAGTTGCCTGCGCGTTTTTCCTTCATGGCCGACACCGCCTCGCCCACTTGGGCGTTGCTCCAGATGGCGCCTTGCACCCAGCCGATCTGTTGCAGGGCGTCGTCCACCGAATGGTCGCGCGCATAGTGAACCACCTGCTTGGTGCCCCAAATGGCCACTGGTGACTTGGCGGCAATCTCGCCGGCGCACTTCAGGGCCGCTGCGAGCATCGCCGTCGGCGTGTCGAACACCTCGTTGACAAGGCCATAGCCCATGGCCCTTGCAGCACCAAGCCGTCGACCGGTGTAGGCCAGCTCTTTCACCACGCCCAGCGGTATGAGTTTGGGCAAACGTTGCAGCGTACCCACGTCGGCCACCATGCCAATATTGATTTCCTGAATGCAGAAGAACGCGTCTGCCGTGGCGTAGCGGATGCAGCAGGCGGTCACCATGTCCACCGCGCCACCGATGCAGCCGCCCTGGATGGCCGCAATCACCGGAATGCGCAGCGTCTCAATTTTGGTGAAGGTGCTTTGAATGTCTTTCAGCACGTCAAAGATGGCGGCCCGGCCCTCGGACGTCTGGTCTTGCATCAAGCCTTCACCCGCAAATGTTTCGAGCGACATGCCTGCGCTGAAATGCTTGCCGGTGCTCGATATCACCAGCACGCGGGCATCTGTTCCCTTGTGCAGCCGCGTCAGCACGCCATCCAGCTCACGCCAGAAGGTCGGGTGCATGGTGTTCAGGGCATCTGGCCTGTTCAGCACCAGATGCGCAATGTGGTCTGCAATCTTCAGCGAAAAGCAGGTGAGTGAAGGAATGGCGGCGTCGGTGACGGCGGGGGAGGCGGGGGCGGCGGTGGTGTTCATGCTGCAACTGTAATTCAGTCTCGGCCAACGATCACTTGCATCCATTCGGGCGTTTGTCCTACCCGGCATATCGGTCAGCTTATCCTGGCCAAATAATTGAATCCAGTTACCATTTCCACGCGTAACTGCATCAATACAGGACAAATTGAGAATTCAAATTAAGAAATAAGCAGAAAAATGATTACTTCACATTTCAGCCGCCAAAGGATTCAGG
>JANMVO010000620.1:0-2011 GCA_031392805.1 Rhodoferax sp.
GACCCGAAGGACTTGAAAGTATGGATTGAGCACGAGGACTCGATCTATGGCACATCAGTCGCCGTTGAGCAAAAGCGCTTGTTCGACGCGATGGGTGTAAAAGTGGTGGGCGTCGGTTCGCATTCGTCCCGCTCGATCGACCTAACCGACACGGTGCTGCGCGCCAAAAAGGTTGCTCCGGACGTGTTGATCCAGACCGGCTACGTTCCTGACACAAATCTGTTGCTGCGCACCGTGCGTGACCAAAGTTTCAAACCCGCCGCTCTGGTGCTGGTGGGAACCGGCGATACCGCCGAGACGCTTGAGTCGGTTGGCGCGCCATGGTTAGAGGGGGTACTGGTGGTCGCCTATCCGTTGACCAACGTAGCCGAGAGCTTTGGCCGTGGTGCCAAGGCCTATCTTGACGCCTACCGGGCCAAGTACAAAACTGAACCAAGCCTGGCGCAATCCATGAACGCTTATGCCGGCATGCAGATTTTGTTCGATGCGATCAGGGCCGCAAGCAGCATTGAAGTTGATAAAGTGCGCGCCGCCGCCGCCAAAATGGACAAACCTGTCGGCAGCTATTCAACCGGATGGGGTGTCAAGTTCGACAATAATTTCCAGAACGAGCGTGCGTTCATGTCTACCCATCAGTGGCAGTCGGGCAAGATGGTGTCAGTGTTCCCGAAAAGTGCCGTTGCACCTGGTGTCACGCTCAAAGGGCTGGCACGGAATTGAGCCAACGACGGGTTGCCCGGGCAAGCTGCGGCGCACAGATGTCGGATGGTCTGTATTAGTTGTTGCTGGTGAAAAAGTGCGGGGGTACCCGGATGGGCGCATGTTGGCAACTGCGCCCGACCGTTAGGCAGCCAGGAACCCACCGTCAACAGCAAGTGTCACACCGGTCACGTAACTGGCCATCTCCGATGCAAGAAACACCACCGGTCCGATCAATTCTTCAGCCTGTCCGACACGCGCCATCGGCGTTCTCAGCATGAATTTCTGAAGTATTTCCGGCTTTTCACGGGTAAAGATTGTCATGGCTGTTTCAATCACGCCTGGCGCAATCGCATTGACGCGCACGCCGTCTTTGGCTAATTCGATGGCCAGGGACTGGGTGAGCAGTTTGATTGCCCCCTTCGATGGCGCATAACCTACGCCACCTCCCAGACCTGCAAAGGCAGCAATCGAGGCCACATTGATGACCGATCCCCGGGTAGCGCGCAGCGCAGACAGCCAAGCGTAGGTGACATTGAAGGTGCCATTGACGTTAATGTCCATCGTGCGCTGGAAGTTGACCAGTACATTCGGACTGTCGATGCCCTCACGGAAAATAACGCCTGCATTGTTCACCAGAAGGTCCACCTGTCCCAGCTCGGCTGCCACTTGCTGGGCCAGCGTCACGCAGTCGTGGTTCGATGTCACATCCAGCACATGCGCCCAAGCTTGACCGCCGGCCGCTCTTATTTCGTCTTGAACCTGCTCGATGGTCAGCGAATTGATGTCAGTGACAACAACCCGCGCGCCAGCTTTGGCCAAGCCCATGGCAATCGCGCGGCCGTTGCCTTGGCCGGCACCGGTTACCAGCGCCAGACGCCCGCCAAGCACCCGTGGGGCCATGTTGGATGAAATTTCCATATATTTTCCAGTAAGTTGCGCGCGGCGACATGCAGCGCGCTGGGCCGAACGAGGTCCGGTTGCTACCCTGCCTCGCCAAACACCTGTACCCAATGAATACCTTCGCTGCTTTTGTTGTTCGCGGCAAAGGCAGCACCCATCTCAGGGTATGCCGGCGGCATGATGTTAACGTGAAAGAACCCGGCCTCCAGGCGTGCGTACGCCTGACCCTGGCTCGGCCACCTGCACAGCAAAGCCGCGCTCACAGCGGCTCTCACTTGAAACTCTTGGAATGGACAGGGTCATAACAGTTCCAGAAACGGGCGCATGCTGGATAACATGGCGCGGGCTTTGAAATCGAGTGCAAAGGCACCAACACCAACACCGACATAGTTTGCACGATGAGCCAGCA
>JANMVO010000664.1:0-4562 GCA_031392805.1 Rhodoferax sp.
CACATCGCGCAGCAGTCCAAGCACATCGACTCGCAGGCCCAAGGCATCAAGTGGCGCGACGCGAAGATCGAGAGCATCACGTTTGAACTGGCCAAGCTCAAGGCCTGGCGCTTCGGTGCCAAGACCGAGCGCATGAACGCCCAGCAGCGCGAGATCTTCGAGGAGACCATTGCCGCCGACCTGGCCAGCCTTGAAGCCCAACTCGCTGCCCTGCAGGCCAGCGCCGCGCAGGGCGCCCAAAGCGCCAGGGCACCCGAGGAGAAGAAGCGTCGCCAACCCAAGCGAGAGGCATTGCCGGCACACCTGCCACGCGTGGAGCAGCGCATCGAGCCCGAGGACACCCACTGCCCGACGCCCGAGTGCGGCAAGCCGATGGTGCGCGTGGGCGAGGACATCAGCGAGCGGCTGGACATTATTCCGGCGCAGTTCTTCGTGCAGCGGCAAATCCGCAGCAAGTGGGTCTGCAAGTGCTGCCAATTGCTGGTGCAGGAGCCCGCAGCCGCGCATGTCTTCGACAACGCGTTGCCAACACCGGGCCTGCAAGCCCACACCGTCATCAGCCGCTTTGTCGACCACATCCCCTACTACCGGCAGGAACAGATCAACGCCCGCGCGGGCGTGCACATGGCGCGCTCGAAGCTGGCGGCCTGGAGCGGGCAGACCGGGGCGCAACTCATGCCGCTGTACGATGCGCACCGGGTCTTCGTGCTCAGTTCGCGCATCGTTCACGCCGGCGAGACGCCGGTCTCGCTGCTGGACCCCGGGGCGGGCAAGACCAAGAAGGCTTACATGTGGGCCTACGCGCGCGGGGTCTACCATCCCCAGCCCGGGGTGGTGTACGACTTCTGCGCTGGGCGCGGGGGCAAGTACCCGACCGAGTTCCCATCAAGGGCTGGTCCGGCACGCTCGTGGTCGATGCCTATGCAGGCTATGACAGCTTGCTGTCGCTGCAAGGGCGCACCACCGCCTATTGCTTCGCTCATGCGAGACGCAAGTTCGACGAACTCTTTAAGGCTAACGCCAGCCCTGTGGCCGCGCAGGCGATCGAGCGCATCGCCTTGCTGTACAAGATCGAGGCCGACGCCCGGGCACTGAGCAGCCGGGAGCGGCTGGAGATGCGCCAGGAGCGATCCCAACCATTGTGGAAACAGCTGCATCTGTGGCTCCAACTGGAGCGCACGCGCGTGCCCGACGGCAGTGCGATTGCCAAAGCGCTCGACTACAGCTTGAACCACTGGGACGGACTGGGGCGATTCCTGCTCGATGGCGATGTGGCCCTGGACAACAACCACTGTGAGAATCAGATGCGGCCTTGGGCTCTCGGACGAAAAAATTGGCTCTTTATCGGTAGCCAATTGGCCGGCGAGCGGGCCGCCGTAATGATGAGCCTGCTGCAATCGGCCAAGCTCAACGGGCGCGACCCTTGGGCTTACCTCAAGGACATTCTTACGCGTATGCCCACGCAGTTGAACAGCCGCATCGGGGAGATGCTGCCCCACCGTTGGCAGCCTACTGGCTGAGGTCGATCCCCGGCGCCGCACCGAGCGGGCCACTGCGCGACTGAACATCAACACGATCAGTGCGACGACGCTTCGCCAACGCATGGCAAAAACCGTAGCCTTCGCCCAAACCGCATCCACTATTTTCGCCATGGACCCAAGAAAACAGATACGAACACCGACAAACGGTTCATCTTGGCTCCGCCACTCCAGCCCATGAATCAATGCCAGGCGTCCAGAAGGTGGCAAAGTGGCTTGACCGCCCTAAACCCAAATGCGGCCGCAATCGCGGGTGCAAAACCGGTCAGCCAGACACATCTATCAAGCCGTGGCGAACCGCCAGCAGTGTCATTTCAGCCTGATTGGTCAAACCCAGTTTCTGCTTGATGTTGTACAGATGAGTGCCCACAGTGGACCCGGACAGCTTGAGCGTTTCAGAAATCTGCGCTACCGACTGGCCCCGCGCCAACTGCACGAACACTTCGAACTCGCGCGCCGATAGCTTCTCCATGGGCCCCTGGTCGCCATGAATGCCCTGCACTGCAATGCGCTGGGCAATCTGGGCGTCCAGATAAGCCTGCCCTTTGGCAATGCTGCGAATGGCGTCAATCAGCACTTCGGGTGCGCTGCGTTTGGACAGGTAGCCCAGGGCGCCGGCTTGCAGTGCGCGCCTGGGGTGGCTGGTGTCTTCATGGGCTGAAAGCGCCAGGATGCGCAGCTTCGGGTTCTTTGCCAGCAGGCGCTTGATGGCTTCAATGCCACCCATGCCGGCCATGGCAATGTCCATCACCACCACATCGGGCGCGGCCAACTCCACCAACTGGCAGGCCGCCTCGCCACTGTCAGCCTCAGCCACGACTTCAATGTCGTCGCTGGCCTGCAACAGCAACTTGAAGCCCATTCGCACGACGGCGTGATCATCGACCAGCATGACTTTCAAAGTGACTCACTCTCTATAGGTTTGCCCCTTGGCAAGCTGACCCGAACCCGCACGCCCGCAGGCTCGACCTGTTCCAGATCAAACTGTCCGTGCAGCGCCTGCGCACGCTCGCGCATGCCCGTCACGCCGTAGTGTCCGGACGGCTGAAACTGCGCCACGCGCCCCGAGCCATTGTCTTGCACCTGCAGGTGCAGCCGCTGGGCTGATGCCTCCAGCATCACATCGATGCGACTGGCCTGCGCGTGGCGCATGGCATTGTTCAGCGCCTCTTGCACGATGCGAAACACCGCCGTCGACAGGGCGTCGTCCAGACCCTCCAGATCGCCACTGATGGTCAGGTTCATTTCCACTTCGCTGTGGTACACGCGGCGGTCGTCCAGCAGGTCCTGCAAGGCATCGCGAAGTCCAAAACGGTCCAGCGTCAAGGGGCGCAACTTGGCGATCAGCCGATGCACGCCGTCGTAGATTTGATCGGCGCAGCCCATCACCAGCCGGGCGGACTGCTCAATCATTTCGTCCTGCCCCGCAGCCTTGCGTGCAATTGCCAACCCGACGCTCTTGATGGCCGTGACCTGCTGGCCCATTTCGTCATGCAGCTCGCGCGCGATGGCCCTGCGTTCCTGCTCAATCCCAGTCTGAATCAGTTGGGTCAGCTCGCGGTTGTCGGCCAGGGCCTGGGTGGCTTCCTGGGCTTGGCGGCGCACCACGGCGCTGTCCTGCACCGATTGGGCCATGCCATTGAATGCAGTGCTGATCTGGCGCCCCTCGTGCCCGGACAATATCGGCAAGCGGGTGTCATAGGCCCCTTGCGCCACATGTCCCAAGCCCTCTATCAAAAGACGCACAGGCTTCAGCGCCCGGCCCACCAGGGCATAGACCAGAAGATTCCCCAAGACAAAGCCGGTCAGCACCATCCACAGCATGGGCCGAAGGTCGTCCCAGCCGTCCAGTGCTGCGCGTGAGTTGTCAGCTTGCACCACGATACGGCCTTTGGGCAGCGCGATCTCTCTGGGAGCCAGTGGCGAAGATACCAGCCGGGCGTACCACTTTGGCGCTTCCCGACCGACTTTGTAGGTCGGCGCGGGCGACCGGTAAAGCAGCCTGTCCTGGCTGTCATACAAGCTGATTTCATTGGCCCGCACCCGCCCCACCCGGGTCAGGTATTCCGTCAGGCCTTCCAGCCCGCCGTACCCATACACCCAGTCAACCCGGGATAGCAGTTGCGTGGCCACCATATTGGCGCCCACGACTTCTTCGTGTACGCCGCGCCGGGTGCTGTCAATCTCAAGTCCGATCACCAGTGACGCAAAAATGCCCAGCAAGGCCGTGATGATCAGGTTGATTTGAAGCCGCAAGCCCATTCTGTTCAATTCGCAGAAAAATCTCGTCCCCAGCCTGCAAACTGACCGTGGGTCGAAAAGTGTGAGATTGCATCGATCATGGCGCGCGCCATGGCTGGCTCAAATGGGCTGTGGCCACAGCTGTCCAGCCACTGCAAACGGCTGCCTGGCAGATGGCGGTGCAACTCCCAGGCGGCGCTGGGACGGCAAATCCAGTCCAGGCGACCATGCAAAATCGCTGTGGGCAACTGCACCAGCGTGGCCACTCGCTGCAGCAGACCGGTATCGCCCCAAAAACAGCCATTCGTCAAATAATGGCCTTGCACGCGGTATTTGTCGACCTGTGCCTGCGCTGCATCGCCGGTGAGGCGCGCGACTTCAGATGCGGGCACGCAGCGTTCAGACACCGCTTGCTCCCACGCCGCCCAGGCTTGGGCCGCCCCGTGCGCCGACAGTTGCCCGGCGCTGCTAACACTGGCTGCCAGCCAGCGCAGCAGGTCAGCCCGCGCGGCGGCAGGCGCCCCTTGCGCAAGCGCCTCCCAGGCATCGGGCAACAACTGCCGGACTTGCTGAAAAAACCAGTCTGTGTCAGACGCCCGCCCCAAAAATACGCCACGCAACACCAGCCCCAGGCATGACGGCGCGTGCTGCGCTGCATAGGCCAGTGCCAGGCCTGCCCCCCACGAGCCGCCCACCACCAGCCAGCGGTCGATGCCCAAATGGATGCGCAGGCGCTCGATATCGGCCACCAAGTGGGCGCTGGTGTTGTGCCGAACCGACCCA
>JANMVO010000692.1:0-3479 GCA_031392805.1 Rhodoferax sp.
GTCTGATTTTCGCCATGGTTTTTCTCGATCTCAAGGAGAAACTGCCGACCGCCTACCTGTGGACGCAGCGCCTGCTTTACCTCATGGGACTGAGTTTTGTTGCGTCGGCGCTGCTGGGCGGGTATCGGGCCCAGGTCATCACCTCGATTCTGTGGGTCGTCATCTTTGCAGTTTCCGCCTTCGCGCTGGGTTTTCTGTCCCTGCAAAGGCGTAATGCTGCCGCCCGCTTTTACTTGAGCGGTTCAACGGCCGGACTGGTGGGTTCATCGATCACCGCGCTCACGGTGATGGCCATCGTGCCTTACTCGTTTTGGGCCTTCAGGGCCGTGGACTTTGGCATGCTGCTCGATGCGATCATGTTGTCGCTGGCACTATCGGCGCGCCTTGGCCAGGCACAGCGTCTCGAGCGACTGCGGCGATTCTTCTCCCCGGCGGTCGCCGATCAACTGCTTTCGGCCACCAGCGAGGAACTGTATCGGCCCCACCACCGGGAGATTGTCGTTCTGTTTCTCGACTTGCGGGGATATACCGCCTTTACCGAGACGCATGGAGCCGATGAAGTCATGCGGATCCTCGGCGAGTTCCATGCGGCCATGGGCGAATTGATCGCGGCCTATGAAGCGACACTGGAGCGATTTGCCGGCGATGGGATGATGATTTTTCTCAACGATCCGGTTGAAATTCCCGAGCCTGCCGTCAAGGCAGGATTAATGGCGCTGGAAATGCAGGCTCGTTTCCGGGAGATCAACAAGATTTGGCAACAGCGAAACTACAGTCTTTCAATGGGAATCGGCATTGCCCAGGGAATGGCAACCATCGGTGCCATCGGTTTCGAAGGCCGACGCGACTATGCGGCCATTGGAAGTGTCACCAATCTCGCCGCCCGGCTGTGTGCCGAGGCCGGCCCAAGGCAGATCCTCGTGTCGAGCGTCGTGGCCAGCAATATCGAAAAAACTGTACGGATCCAAAGCATCGGCGAGTTGGTGTTGAAAGGTTTTGCCGAACCGGTCAAGTGCTATGAAATTGCGCCGCTGCCGCTGCAAATGCCCGTAGAGCCGATCGAGCTTACGGCGCTGGTGGTGGTTTAGCTGCGACCAGCGCGAGCGCGTGGATCAGGCACGAAGCGGAAGCTCAAAGGTCGGCGTCCGCCCAGCTGGGGTCAAAGAAGATTTGTCCACCAGCCGCTCCAGTTCGTAGAGATCGGTGACCACCAGCGAGCTCCCCTTCTTCTGAAGCAGCCCCCGCTTCGCCAGGGCTGAGATCTCTCGCGTCACCTGTTCGCGGGTTGAGCTCACCTGGTCGGCGATTTCTGCGTGGGTCGGCACCGGGTCGATTGAAGCAACGTTTCCCCGGCCACCCGAAATGCGCGCCAGCCGCAGGATCTCGGCCTGCACCCGGTGCGGAACAGCCAGCGTGCTCAGCTCGGTCACCCGCGAAGTAAGCAGCCGGATCAGCCCTGTGAGATAACCAAGATAGCGTTCGTGCACGACAGGTTGTTCCCGCAGGAGCAGCATGAAGGCCGCCGCTGGCAGCGCCGCGAGCACAGATTCAACGAGTGCGTTGACATCCGTCGAGCGGCGTCCGCCATCGACTGCGGCAATGTCGCCGACGATCGACCCGGCTTCCACGTCCCGGAAGCTCACTTGCCGCCCGGCCGCCGAATAGATCCGCACCCGCACCGCACCACTGGCGATGAAGTAGACCTCGCGGCCCGTGTCCTGTTGCGCGATGATCTCCGCGCCCTTGTCATACCGGTACCACGCACATTCGCGCGACAGCAGTTCCAGCCGCTCGCGCGAAACGTCCTGGAGCAGCCTCGCGTGGCTGAGGGCAAATCCCGATCCGGCGACTGGCTGTCTGGACACTGCTTGGTCTCCTAGTAAAACTTCGGCTTGCAGCAGGGGACGCCATGAGGAGCCCGTGCTGAGGGGAATTTGCACAAAACGGTGTTTTTTCGCACATCCGCATCGAACTTGACTTCTTAAGCTTACCTGACGCGCCAACCCGGTGTGCAACTGCCACGAAGGACGTCAACATGACACATACCCATTCGACCAAGAAAAGCAACGAAGGCCGGCCAATCGCTTCCATCGCGCTGAGAACTGCCGGCTTGATCGGCGCCGTGATTCTCAGTGGACTGTTCGTTGCCTCCTGCGCGCCAGGTGTGACCGACGTTGACACAGCCGTGGCCGCCCCAACCCGTGCTCAGAACAAAACTGTTGCCGAAAGACACCTTGCCTTTGAACGGTTCGATCACTCAGGGGTGAATCAACGCAGCACCGCGCACGACTCCGACTTGCCCGGGGCGTCCATCGCCGCGTACGGGAACTAGTGCGCACCATTCCGGCCAAGTCAATTTCGGCTCGCTCGGCGTAGCGACTTCTCACCCCGTGACGGGCGAGAAACTCAAGCTTGATGCCGGTACCGACAGAGTGCATGTTCCTTACAAGGGTTCCGGCCCCGCGCAAGTGGACCTGATGGGCGGACAGATCGAGGTGATGTTCGACAACCTGGTGGCCCTGTTGCCGCACTTCAAGTCCGGCAAGTTGCGCCCGCTGGCGGTGAGTACCCTGAAGTGCCACCCGCTGCTGCCCGACGTGCCCTCGCTGTCTGAGGCCGGGGTGCACGGCTTCGAGGCCGTTGCGTGGTTTGGCATGGTTGCGCTACCCGGCAAGCCGCAGGAGATTGTCGCCAGGCTCAACGCCGAAATCGTGAAGGTGCTGGCGCTTCCGGAAACCCGCCAGCGCCTGATTGACGGCGGCTCCGAGGTGATCGGCAATTCGCCGGAGGCGGCAGACCGCTTCCTTCAAACCGAGACCGCGCGCTGGGGTGCCGTCGTGAAGGCGGCGAAAATCAGCGCGGAGCAGGAGCCTGCCGGACCAATTTTTTAAAAGATACGCGCGGATTTGTCGTCGTGGATCCGTGGCGCTCGGATCGGGATGCGCTGCAAGGCGGTTTCCATGGTTTAAGCTTGTTGTCTTCAGATTTGCAAAACACCGACGGAGACACCCATGCCAAGCCAGCTACCACGCCGATTCAATCTATTGAGCCTCTCACCCCCATTGAATCCAATGACCCCTGTTTGCCTTTCACCCCCATTCAGCCGGTTTTTCACGGCCCTGGCAGTGATGTTCTCCTTGCTCCTGTTTTCAGCGCAAAACCAGGCCCAAAGCCAGCCAGCAAGCGTCTGGCCGACCAAGCCGGTCAAGATCGTGGTGACCTTTCCCCCCGGTGGCGCGCCCGACACGCTGGCGCGCATTCTGGCCGACAAGTGGGGGCAGACGCTGGGGCAAACCTTCACAGTGGACAACAAGCCGGGCGCGGGCGGCAATATCGGCGCTGACTTTGTGGCCAAGAGCGCGGGTGACGGCAGCACGTTGTTGATTGCCACCGTGGGCACGCACGCCATCAACCCTGCGCTGTACGCCCACATGCCCTACAACAACATCAAGGATTTCACGCCGGTGAGTTTTCTGGCG
>JANMVO010000695.1:0-5521 GCA_031392805.1 Rhodoferax sp.
AGTGACTCCGAGCTGGAGGATTTTGAAGACAGCCTGCAAGATGATAGTTTGGGTGTCGGCTTCGAGCAACTTCTGCTGGTGCGCCGCGAGTTGTCTGAAATTCGCAATCTGTTGGCTGTCGCTTACTGAAATTTGACACCCCACGGGTTACAATTCAAGGTTAAATCGGTGTGTGGCGCAGCCTGGTAGCGCACTTGCATGGGGTGCAAGGGGTCGAAGGTTCGAATCCTTTCACACCGACCATATGAATCAAGGACTTAGCGCAGAAATGCTCTAAGTCCTTTCTTCTTTCTGGCTCCAGTTTGTCAAATTGCCCACACCATTGCTCCCGCTGCTGCAAAAGCTGGCGGTCACCAATTCAAATTGTCCCCATCCGAATCAGTCGCGCCGCGTTGATTGCAAACCGGTAAATCAGCAGTTTTGGCCTTTCCCTAAAGTTTTATATGCCAAGTAGGCCGCTGGCCCCTGTAAAACATGCGCAAGAAGCAATTAAATTCATAGCAGTTCTAGTGGCGTGCATACCTGAAAAGTAAGCCAGCGGCCACGCTGGTTTACAGGCCGTTAGGCCTGTAAACTCTTGTATTCCGTGCGTTGCCAGCTACTACACTTGTAGCAAAACCAGACAATCAAAGCGCGCGGGCTGAGGGAGCCCCCACGGGGGCGGACGGGCAGACCAGCGCGCGGGGCTGAGGCCGCGCGATAGAGCAACATCCATTCTGTAAATTTCGATTTTTGGTTACGTGAGTGTTGCGCGCGCGCGTGGGCAGCTCACCCCGTTGTAGGTACAACCAGCCCAGCTCCAGACCCATCAAGTTGCCACTGGGGCCGTGTGCGGCGTCTTTCAGGATGTCGTAAGCGGCATCGGTTTGGTGTTGCAACAGTTTGATGCGCCCCGCCAATAGAACCGCACTGGGCAAAGTGGGACTCAGCCGCTGCGCCACCGCCGCCGCGCTTTCTGCTTTACGCCAATTGCCACGCTTTAACACCTGCTCACCCTCAAGCACTGCCCGATGCGCCTTCATGGCGTTGCGGTCCACACTCACTGGCACACTGCGGGCTCGCAGGGCGGCAGCCACACCTCGCCAAAACCACCCTGGACCAGGGTGTGCAGCAGCCAATACTTGTGATCGAGGCGCTGACCAGCGACAAGTGTCATGCCCCATCGCCCTTGGGTGCCTTCACCCGCGCACGCGCTTTGGATTTGCCAGGCTGTGCTGGCGCGGCGTCGTCCAGCAAATCCGGTTTTGTTGGTGCCCCCTGGTAATTGGCCTTGCTCACCACCGCCTTGCCCGTTTTGGCATCAAGCGCCTTGCGGGCGTTTCCGGCAATGGTGCCGCCCTGATTGGCGGATGTGCGGTTTTCAACAAAACCCACAGCATCGCGGCGCCGGACAATTTCGGTGGTGCTGGCTTCGCCCAGCATGGTGAAGATCAACTCCAGATCGGTCATGTGGTCGCGCAGGTTGTTGCCGGCTTTGACTTGATCGCGCTTTTTGAGCTGGCTGTGCTCGCCGGGCGTGATGCCAAAGGTGGCGCGGGCGATTTCGTCGGTCAGGATGGAATATTCCTTGCTTTCGGCCACGCCACGGGCTTTCCACTCGTCGGTCAGTTCCCCGTGCACGAAGATAGAGCGCAGCCGCTTCTCGATCCACGCCTGCGGATAGCCCTTGGCGTGGTACAGCTCGCGGGCGCGGGCGCGGGCGCTGGCCAGTTCGGGGTTTTCGATTTCCTTCACCCGCTCGTAGCCCACCTGCGCAAGCCAGCGCTTGAAGGGATCGGCCTTGAGTGACGGAATGGACTGGACGATGCGGAACAGCCCTTCGGTGTCAGCGCAATTGGTTTCGCGCATCTTGCCGTCCGGAGCCAGCAGCGCAAGGGGGGTACAAGTTGTACCCCAGTTGGCATCCAGCGCCAGGTCACGGCTGCGCATTTTCTTGATGTACTGGCGAACGTCCGCCGAATCGGTCAACACCGCCACCACATCACTGAGGGCAAACCACCATTCCTCGTTGTGCCAGACGCGGCGGATGCTTGACTCCTGAAATACAGCGATGTGGCTCGCCGATTCGGTGGGTTTGGGGGGGGAGTCTTCATGGCGGTTTCGGTTTCATTTCAATGCAATACAACCCATCCGATGTCAGCAGCGGCTGCTCGGCTGCGCCTCAAAGCGCCAACCATGCTTCTCCTGTCCGCTCTTGTGAATCATGCGTTTGAAGTTGCTACCGCGACTGTTATCCGATACCCCTTCCTACTGCGCACCTGGCTGCTGCGGCTGGCTGGTCAAGGCATACACCATATCTCCCACAAACCGTTTGAACGAATCGTTCTCGACAAACTGCTTGTAAATCTGGGTGTCGTCTTTCAGCAAAATCTGCATCGCCATTCCCAGCGCCTGGTCGTGTGCCATGCGGGCGGTGTGGGGGGTGTTCTGCTTGGCGTTTTGGTAGGCCGCGTTGGCCTGCACCCTGGGCGCCACCTTTTCACTGATCTTTTTCACCACCTGATCGGAGTCGGTAGACAGTGTGCCAAGCTGTCGTTAAAGACTTTCAGAATATTGCCCAGACGGTCCATTTCTGGCGCTGATTTAAATCCGCCACCTTCTCCCGTACCGGGTTCAATGGCTGCGTCGGTGTCATCAAGGGCAATCTTCATGGCCGCTTGCTTATCCACCCGGTAGCTATCCATATCGATGGTGTCGATGATGCCTTTGGCCAAGTCCTCTTCTTTGGGTGCGGGCAATTTGGCCACCGGCAGGTTCAGCAGGATGGACAGCTTTTCCCATCCCGCATGGGTGCCGGGCGTGATGGATGCCAAAAAATCATAGGTGCGGCAAAAAGCCTTGGCCTTGCCTTTGAAGTCCACCTGCTGGTCTTCATCCAGCGTGTCGTTGTAAACCGCCACGCAGGCATCCAGAATCAGGTCTAGCTTGTCGCGCTCAGCCCCGCCCAGAAACAGCGCCACAAACTCGTCTACTTTCTCGGGGGTGTAAACCTGCGCCCCGTCCAGCGCGGCTTTCTGGTCGTTGAGTTTGTTGGGGTCTGTCTCTTCGCTCAGCAGCGTCGTGCGTTAGTAGTCCTGAAACGACAGCTTGATGCCCTTGGTGTCGTTCTGAAAATCCAGCACAAAACAGTCCCGCTTCTTGGGGTGCGAATGGTTCAGGCGCGACAGCGTTTGCACCGCCTTGATGCCCGACAGTGCCTTGTCCACGTACATGGTGTGCAGCAGCGGCTCGTCATATCCGGTCTGGAACTTGTCGGCGCAAATCAAAAACCGGTACGGTCGTCCTGAATCTTGTCGGCGATGTCACGGCTGGCGAAGCCATTGAGAGATGACTCGCTGACATTAACGCCGCTATAGTCATGCTCACCTGAAAACGCAACAATCGCCTGGTACGGGCTCTTGCGCTCCACCAGATAGGCTTGGAATGCCTTGAAGTATTGAATCGCCCGCTCAATACCGCTGCACACTACCATGGCGCGCGCCTGCCCGCCAATCTTGCCCGCAGCCAACACGCTTTCATGGAAATGGTCCACCATGATTTCGGCTTTGAGCCGGATGGCATGGTCGTGGCTCTCCACATAGCGGCGCAGCTTCTTCTTGGCCTTTTTCTTGTCAAATAGCGGGTCGTCTTCCACCTTTTTGACCAGCCCGAAATAGCTCAACACCGGCGTGTAGTTCTTGAGCACATCCAGAATGAAATGCTCTTCCACCGCCTGCTTCATGGTGTAGCTGTGAAATGGCTTGTGCTTGACCTTGCCTTCGGCATCCGGCGGCAGCGCATCGCCAAACATCTCCAGCGTCTTGTTCTTGTGCGTCGCGGTGAAGGCGAAGTAGCTGGCGTTCGTCATCATCTTGCGGGCGGCCATGCGCTGCTCAATGGCGGCGTTCACTACGTCTTCGGCATCCACCTCTTCATAGTCATCCTCCGCGCTACCCAGCGTTGCACTCATGGACGCCGCCGTCTTGCCGCTATGACTGGAATGTGCCCCGTCAATGATGATGGCGAACTTGCGGCCCCGGTGCTCGTCGCCAATCACTTTCAAGACGAATGGAAAGATCTGAATCGTGCTGATGATGATCTTCTTGCCATCGGCAATGAACTGGCGCAGTTGCTCGGTCTTGGACGCGGCATCACCCGTAACTGCGCCCACGGTGGCCCCCACCTGCATTGCCCTCAGACGGTGTACCGTAAAACAAGTCGAGGTGCCCTGCCGGGTGGTGCTCTAAGCCCTTGCGCAGCACGTCAATTACGCCGCGCTTGCCAATTTCGCTGGACAAGCGCGTCAAGAACTTGATGCGGTTGATGTCCGTCGCATCATGGGCATCTTGCATTGCCCGCTTTTGAATGCATCGGGCTGTGTGGCGCGCAAAAACGCAAACAACTGGTGGACATCCAGCGCATGGGCGCGGTCATAGTCTTTGGGGCTGCCCGCCAGATAACTGGTGCCGCCCATCGGGGCCAGCGCCAGCGCAGCAACAACGGTTATCGGCGACCCGACTGTGCCCACTGGCGCAACAGGCAACAGACCGTCGGTGCCGGTCATGTGCCGCACGATCAGGGTTTCAAGCCCTTTTTCCGAGGTGTCGGCAGCCATTCAATCTCCCTTTTTTTGTCACTCTTGGCGGTCGCTCAACGGCTGTGTAACGCCTTTGTCCGAATAGTCGTAACCCAGCAGCGCCATGGCGTTTTCAATCGCCGTGTTGGCAAAGTCCGTGCCTTGAAAGAACAGTGGCAGCGCTGTTTCTTTGGCCAGCGCGTAGGTAAACAGGTCGCCCAGGTTCAGCCGGGCTTTGGCGTCCACCTTGTGGTGGTGGCGCTCGGCCCCGGCCACAAAATGCCGCAAAGAGTCCTGGGTAAAGTCCACCGTCTCCCTCCACTTGCAGCGCCGCCAGCAGCGCTTCCACTTGCTGGGCACCGGCCATGCCCTTGGCGTTGAACGCGGCCAGCCACGCCTCGGCCCGCGTGGCCGCGCCAATGTACGGGCGGTTAGTATTGTGGGTGGAACCGGGAAGTTCGCCACGATTCGAGGCACGATAAAAGGCGGGGGCACCACGGATTTCAAGACCGGCACTACCGGCAACCCCTCCGAGGGTGAGTACTGGTTCGTCAAGTAACCGCGCTGACGTCCAACACGCTGGTCAAAACGCAGGCGCTCACCAGGCTGGTCGTGAGCCCGCCAGGTGAGCAATCCCTGGCGCTGGAGCGGGCGGTGCGCAACATGGATGACATTAAGTCGGTCATCAGCCTGCTGATGGCTGGTGCCAATGGCACGCCACGCTACAAAGTGGCCGCGCCGACGCAGAAATAGCTGGAGGTTGCCATTTGTCGCAATGAAATAGGCCTCTAGGCCTTGTCGTGTATACATAAATAGCTATTTTTTATATAGCAGTGCGCCAGCGAAAGCCGGTAGATCGTAGTTGATGAAAGTTCAATACTGGGAAGAAATGGCGAATTACTCAGACCCCGAGTCATGCGTTGCACATCGCGAGGTGTGGGGCGAAGCGTTGACAGGGGACACCGG
>JANMVO010000036.1:0-1944 GCA_031392805.1 Rhodoferax sp.
TCAGGCGAATGTTGCGGGTCAGGCGGGTGGTCAGGCTGACGTCGCGGGGCAGCACTGCGGAATGGGCAGGAACCAGGAGGACGTCGTCAAACGTCAGCGCCTTCTGGAGGACTCGCATGCTGTTTTCCTCATTGGCAAAGCAGCATTATACGCAGGGCGGGCTGCCCGACAAAGCTGCAAGGGGCAGCGCTCACCCGGCGCGGGATTGACGACTCACCCATGCAAGCCACAGCAGGGCCAAGCCGGTCAATGCCACCGGAATCAGCGAACCGACGTTCAGCCACTGCCAACCCTTGGTGGTCACCAGGGCGCCGGAGGCGAAGGAGGTCAATGCCATCGTGGCGAACACAAAAAAATTGATGGCGGCCTGCGCGCGATCCTTCTCTTCAGGGCGATAGGCTTGCAATGACAACGTGGTACTGCCGGTGAACAGGAAATTCCAGCCAACGCCAAGCAAAAACAGCGCAATCAGAAACTGATGAATATCGACCCCTGACAACGCGATGGCAATGCAGGCCAGGTTGAGGACGACACCCACTCCCATGATGTTCAGCACACCAAAACGCTTGATCAGGTGGCCGGTGAAAAAACCCGGCGCAAACATGCCGATCACATGCCATTCCAATACCAGCGCCGCGTCGTCAAACGGATAACCGCACACTTTCATTGCCAGCGGTGTAGCGGCCATCAGCAGGTTCATCACGCCAAAACCCAACGCTGCGCATGCCGTGGCGACGATGAACACCGGCTGGCGAATGATTGCCGATAATGGCCGCCCCTTGTCCGCGTCCGCTTTTCCGGGTGGCAGCGACGGGAAGTTGATAAAGGCCATGATGGCCATGGACAACAACGCCACCACAGCCAGCGCCAGATAGGCGCCGACAAACGGACCTTCAAACATATTGCGTGTGCGGCTTGCCAGATTGGGTCCAAGCACCGCGCCCACCAGGCCGCCAGCCAACACCAGCGACACCGCTTTCTCGCGAAAGTCCGGCGTGCTCAGCTCGGCGGCGGCAAAGCGATAGAGCTGACCGTTGGCGCTGTAGTAGCCGGCGACCACGGTGGCGGCGACCAGCAGCCAGAAATTCTTGTCCATCGCGGCCCAGGCGCACAACAAGGCCGATACAAAAGCCACCAGCAGTCCGATCTGGAACGATCCCTTGCGCCCTTGCGCACTTTGCATGCGCGCCACCAACGGCGTGGACAGCGCTCCGCCCACCACGTAGCCCATCACCGGCAGCGTGGCCATCCATCCCTGCGGCGCCAGAGACAGGCCCACCAGCCCGTTGATGGCGATGAAAACAATGTTGTTGGTCATGAACAAGCCTTGTGCTGCAGCCAGCAACCAGAGGTTTTTCTTGTTCACGTAGGGCGGTTCAGTGCGATAAGAGACAGGCGACTGGTTATCTCACGAGCCCGGAGATGGATCGGCTGCTGCCGCTGCGCCCTTCTTCATGGCCTTGCCTTCGGCGGCGCGCTGGCGCCTGACTTCCTTGGGGTCGGCAAGCAAAGAGCGATATATCTCCACCCTGTCCCTGTGCCGCAATGGCGTATCAAGTTTGCACAGCTTGGCGTAAATGCCGACCTTCGACTTGGTCAAATCGATTTCCGGGTACTTCTGCAGCAGACCTGACGCATCCAGCGCCTGCTGCACGGTTGCCCCGGGCGAAAGCCGGAGCTTGACCAACTCCTGACAGTCCGGCCGGGCGTAGGCCACTTCGATGTCGATGACCTCAGACTGCGCCATGGATTTGCCCGGCACGCTTGACAAATGATTCAACAAAAGTACTGGCGATCCTGTTGAACACCGGACCCAGGGTTTTGCCCAGCAGTGCGTTGGAAAACTCGTAGTCGAGACGGAATTCAACCTTGCAGCCATGCTCGCCCAAGGGGATGAAACGCCACCCGCCTTCCATGCGTTTGAGCGGGCCGTCACGCAGTTTT
>JANMVO010000053.1:0-6866 GCA_031392805.1 Rhodoferax sp.
AGTTCGCCAGACTGAAGCGTACCCTGTCGGTCATAGATCAGCAGCCAATCCGGCTCGACATGACATTCGCGCACTCCGGCATAGATGCCACTAAGTTTGTGATCGCGGTTTTTGGCAGGCAGTGGCTGGTCGTTGATCAGCAGCGCCACCAAGCTGCGGAGCTTTTCCCAATCGTAGCGGCCTGATTTTTTGATGCGTTTCTTGTCGCTTTTGAACTGCGCAGCCTCGCGCAAATCACGGGGCACGGTGCGATGGACTTAGAGCGCGTCCAAACTCGTGCGCGTGGTTCGCCCCTTTTTTGCATCTGCGATAGCCGCCAAAGTCTGCGCATTGGGCTTGGGCATGTCAATGGGAAAGTACCCCTTCTCCACGACGCTGCGCATGAACAGCCGAATGGCGGTGCTGACATCCAGGCCTGAAGCTTTCAGCACGGCAGTGGCTTCATCTTTAAGCGCTGGTTCAATGCGGGAGCGGACTTCAACGGTAAGCATCATGTCATCCTGGTACAACTTGTGGAGAGCTACATTGTAGCGCGAATGCCGCTATTTCAACTTCCAAGGAAGCATGGGGTCAGCAATCCGAGGGTCTGGTTTTTTTCTATCCCATAGAGTGAGGTTGAAAGTCTCAAAATGGACTTACAGGTTAATTTTTGTGTCAAAAGGCTGCCACAGCGTAATTTTGAAGAAAAATATGCTTCTAGCTCTCGTATCATATAGAAATATTGCTCCTATATGTATAGTAATTTAGCTCTTACCGATCATCGACGAAAACGACCAGGCCTGCCACAGCACCATTCAAAATCACACGGATTGCAGCGTCATCTGGTTTGGTCTGCAACTACGCCCGCAGGCGTTCAAGCGCTTGATCTGCCGTGACGTTCTGAATCCCCTCAAACGCCTGCAACACCAGCAGGTCCCGATCACCTGAGATGATCAGGTCTGCATTGGCAGCTTTGGCGCAAGCCAGCACGGCGTCATCATTGGGGTCGCGGCAAACCCTACTTGTCAGGGCAGGTGCTTGCACCACACGCAACACATCGCGAGTCAGAGTCAAAATGGCAACTGGCGTTTGCTGCTTCTTGACAATGGCTTTTGCCAAATTGGGGTAATTCAGCACTCTTTCCAGCTCGGCAAAAAGTGCCGGGCTGGTGAAAGTGCCGGGCTGGTGTAGAACTGCCAACCCAATTCAAGACCTTCGTCCAAAACCCGCCTGGGCAATCCACGCCAAATGAGCGCAGAAACCAGGATATTGTTGTCCAGCACAAGCCGCATGCACGCCTAGCTTGAGACGGATGGGGCGGACTGCGCTCTGTGCGCGGCTCTAACTGCCGCAATATGAGTGGCAATTTCTGACGATGTCAATTCCGGTGCGTCGATGGCATCCATGGCCTTCCAGGCACTTCTCAGGTTTTGAGCCGCAGCATAGGTCGTGGCCTCCTCAATCAGCGCATTCACAAATGCACTGCGCAACACCCCCGCGCGGTGGGCACGCGCGGCCAAATCGTCGGACAGTTCAATGGTGACGCTTGTCATCGTGCGCTCCTGGTTCATCTTACGGGCTTTCAGTTTATCGCAACGACACGGGTCTGCCATCAACGCTCAAGCCAGACTGGCACCTGTTGCGTCCGTCGAAGTTTAGGGAGCGCCAGACCCCAGCGTCCCAGTTTCTTGTAGGGCCTTTGCGAGAACGCTGCCGGAAGTAAGGTGGGACGGCGCACCCAGCTCAATCAAGCGCCTTGTCAAGGAACATCTGTTTATCGAC
The DNA here is from genome assembly GCA_031392805.1 of Rhodoferax sp. Classification (GTDB taxonomy): domain Bacteria; phylum Pseudomonadota; class Gammaproteobacteria; order Burkholderiales; family Burkholderiaceae_C; genus JANYCG01. Next base: position 1,762 of record JANMVO010000053.1, read on the forward strand.
TTCAGCCCAGACCTTCCGGTAAAGCTCATCCACCTGCCGCGGATAGTAAATGCCATCAAAGCGCAGTTTCACCTTGGTCTGACGGGTGCCCTGTTTGAGCATGGTCAGCGTCAAACCTGCGCCACCGCCGCGCTCCATCATGCCGCTCATGTCCATGTCCATGTCGAACCCCATCGGCCCGCCCTTTTGCAGGACCGAAGGGGGATAGCCCTTGATCTGCGCGTACTGGGTCCGCGCCTCATTTTTCAGGCTTGCTTGCTGGTCGGGTGAAAGCTGCGGCAGGGAAGCCGTGATGTAGCCAGAGTTCCGCTCAATGTTGTTGACCCGGCAGCCCAAGGACGCAAGCGCCGTGATCATCGATTCGAACACGCGGTCAAAGCCTTTGTCGAACACGCGGTCACCCACTGCCAACGCCATTTTTTCGCGTTGCGAATACCACTCCGGAAGATCTGGATTCTTCATGATCTCCTGCGAAAAATTCATCTTGGCCGTCATCGCACCCATCATGTCTTTCGGATTGCCCTGCATGCCCATGAATCCGGCCAGCGGATTTGCCTCCTCACGGGCCACACCCATCCCGCCACAACCGGCCAAAAATGAGCTCGCCGCTACCGTCACCATCCATTCACGCATCGTCATCACACGCACTCCCTAAAACTGACTGGCGCGGACTGAGTAGTCCTTGACCGTCTTGTTGGCGTTGAACTTCACGATCACGGTCAGGGACCGGAATGACGAGGCGCTCGATGCGGCCGATCCCGCCGACCCGCCCCCGCCAGACACCCCGGCCTGCACATGACCAAACGACAGGCCCAAGTTTGCAGCGGCCTGCCAATTGTTGCTCTTGCTGGAGACATCGGTCTGACTGACGGAGCGCTCGTAAACCCAGGTTTCAACACCCTCGCCGTCGGTTGTCGAAATATTGGGGCCGCCAAACATCTGGATCAACTCAATCTGCGTGGTCTTGCCCTTGACCACGGCCGCTGTCACAGCGCCGTAAGAGAGTGCGCTGGCGGCGCAGCGACGGCCTGTGACAGTGGCGTTGCGGGCGCGGTTGTGGGCTGGACCTGAGGCGCGGACATGCAAGCGCCAAGGCAAGCTGCCACAAAAGCTGCCACGGAAAATCGGGCAGGCCAAGACATCGCTGCAAGGCGCAGCCGGGGGAACGGTTGGATGATGGTAGCCATGAATATGCATCCTGTTAAAGGAATACCGTTGTCGGCCAAGTCGGCTCAAACCACCGCTCAGGCTCGTCCGTCCCTGCACGCCGGAGCCTGAACGTCGGTACCTGAATGGAATGCAGGCTGACCAGTGCAGTCGAGTCCTTGCGCGGCGTTACCGCAAATACCGTACAAGTGGACAGCGCGCACGTGGCGTCAGGCAGCGACATGCGCGAGATGATGGCGCAGGCCCATCGCTTGCGCGGCGTGGCGCGGCTCACCGACCGCGCGCATGAATCTGCGCCACAGGAACTGACGCTGGCCTTGACAGCCAAAGGCTGACTCCTACTTCACGCACTGCATCAGATTGGTGTTCTTGCCCTGCTCTTTGTGCTCGGTGATCACACAGGACATGCCGCCGCAGATGCAGTGAACAACGGTGGCGCCCATGCCTGCGACGGGCGTCGTCGGTGAACACTGACAGGCCGGCACCGACATGAGGTTTTGCGCCTCTGCCCGGCCCCCATGCCCGCCAAAAAAAATCAAAACTCCTGCGGTGGCCGCAGCAAGAACGATGGCGGCAAGGCAAGCAGCACGGGATGAACGTTTGAGCATGGGAACTCCTTATTGATGGGTAATTATGGCCTCTAGCCCTTTTCCTGTATACATATGTAGCTATATTATATATAGCACTTCAATATCCGGGCTGAAATCAGGGCTTGAATCATGATTTTCATCAGGACCTGCCGCACCTCCACCCAGCTTACGCCTTGCCGGTCGACCCGTAGCCACCCTCCCCGCGCTCGCTCGCCGGGAACTCGCTCACCACGTTGAACTGCGCCTGCACCACTGGCACGATCACCAGTTGCGCAATGCGCTCCAGCGGCTCGATGGTGAACGCGATATCGCTGCGGTTCCAGGCGCTCACCATTAGCTGGCCCTGGTAGTCGCTGTCGATCAGCCCGACCAGATTGCCCAGCACAATGCCGTGTTTGTGGCCCAGGCCTGAGCGCGGCAGGATCAGCGCGGCGTAATTCGGATCCGCCAGATAAATCGCGATGCCGGCGGGCACCAGTTGCCAGGCGTTGGCTTGCAGCACCAGCGGCTCGGTCAGACAGGCCCGCAGGTCGAGCCCGGCGCTGCCGGGGGTGGCGTAGGCGGGGAGCTGGTTGACCAGGCGTTGGTCGATGATTTTGATGTCTACTTTCATGGTTTTTCTATTTTTAAGAGGTAAATTGGCCTCTAGCCCTTGTCCTGATTACAATCTCAGCTATTAATTGGCGAGCAAGTAACAATTTGGAGGCGCGTGCCAAGTCTTGGGTGCCATGCGCGTCCACCAGCAGCAAGGCATTGTCGTCTTGCCCAAACGTGGCTGGGCCGATATTGCCCACCAGCAGCGGCACGCCCTTGCGCAGGCGCTTGGCCTGGGCGTTGGCCAGCAGGTCATGGCTTTCTGCGGCAAAGCCGACACAAAACAGTTCGCCGCTTTGGGCGCGCGGTGATTGGGCGACGGTGGCGAGGATGTCCGGGTTCTCCACAAACTGCAAAGTGGGCATTGCGCCCGAGCTGTCCTTCTTGATTTTCTGCTCTGCCGCATGGGCCACCCGCCAGTCGGCCACGGCGGCGGTTGATATAAAAATATTAGCTAATGATGTATGCTGCATAACGGCTAGAAGCATATTTTGTGCTGAATTAACGTTGACACGGGCCACCCTGCGCGGTGTGGGCAAGTGCACCGGCCCGGCCACCAGCGTCACGGTCGCACCCGCCTCATGCGCGGCGCGCGCAATCGCAAAACCCATTTTTCCGCTGGACAGATTGGTGATGCCGCGCACCGGGTCAATCGCCTCGTAAGTGGGGCCGGCCGTCACCAGCACCTGCTGCCCGGCCAGCAGTTTGGGCTGGAAGAACGCGATGAGGTCTTCCAGCAACTCGGCGGGCTCCAGCATGCGACCATCACCCGTTTCGCCACACGCCTGGTCGCCGGTGCCCACGCCCAGAATGGTGGTGCCATCAGCGATGAGCTGCGCCATGTTGCGCTGCGTGGCCGGATGCGCCCACATCTCGCGGTTCATGGCAGGGGCGATCAGCAGGGGCACCGCCTTGTCTGTGCCAGACTCGCCGCCAGAAAGGGGCCGCGCCAGGCACATCAGGCTGAGCAAATCATCTGCTCGGCCATGCAGCAGTTTGGCCATGAAGTCGGCACTGCACGGAGCTATCACAATGGCGTCAGCTTCACGGCTCAGGTTGATGTGGGGCATATTGTTGGGCTCTCTGGCATCCCACTGCGAGCCGTACACCGGCCGGTTAGAGAGCGCCTGCATCGTCACCGGTGTGATGAACTGCTCTGCGGCTTCGGTCATCACCACCTGAACCGTTGCGCCCTCCTTGACCAGCGCGCGGCACAGTTCGGCCGCCTTGTAACAGGCGATGCCACCCGTGAGGCCCAGGATGATGTGTTTACCAGCGAGGTCATTCATGAAGTGGAATGTAGCAGAGGCCTGTCATTCAAATGCCTCGGCTTGAGAGCCATAAGACAGTTTGGGCAGTTTGACCGATGTCGCCAAATTGGTGACATAATTCCGCATGCGGATTTTCAACAAAAGCGCAGTGGAATTTTACGCAAGCCGGTATGCGCCAGCCCGTGAGAGCTTGCGCGCGTGGTACGCGGTGGCGGTTGCAGCGCAGTGGTTGACACCCGAGCACGTGAAGGCAGAGTTGCCCAAAGCGTCCATCATTGCAAACAACAGGGTAGTGTTTGACATAACGGGTAACCGGTACCGGTTGATTGTCTCAATGAACTATAAATTTCAGGCAGGTTACATCAAGTTTTTCGGCACACACGCCGAATATGACCGCGTGAATGACACGGTCGGCGCAGCCAGCGTTGACCACACAGGAGTGCAGCATGGCTAAGAAAACGGTTGAAATTGAATTGGTCAAGACTGAGGCCACCTACCGGCGCGCACTCAAGCTTCTCTCGGCCTTCTTCGACCATCCTCCGGCCGCAGGTTCCGCGCTGGAGGTTGAGTTCGAGCTGCTGATGATGATGGTGGAGCGCTATGAGGCCGAGCACGTCACCGTGAAAGCGCCCGATCCTGTGGCTGCGATTGAATTTGCCCTCGAACAGCGCGGCCTGTCGTCGGCCGACTTGCAACAGGTATTGGGCTCACGCCAGCGCGTACACGACATTTTGCGCAAAAAGCGCCGGCTGTCTTTGGACCATGTACGTGCCTTGCATGACAAGCTGCTCATTCCTGCAGATGTGTTGATTCAGGCGTATTAGCGACTTCCTTCTGCGCATGAGTGGTCGCGCCGACGCCTATAATCTCGATTTCCCACCCAAGAGTCTAAAAAACTCCCTCTGACATGACCAAATTTGTCTTCGTCACCGGCGGTGTGGTGTCTTCCCTTGGCAAGGGAATCGCCTCAGCCTCCCTTGCAGCGATTCTGGAATCGCGGGGCCTCAAAGTCACCCTCATCAAGCTCGACCCCTACCTTAACGTAGACCCAGGCACGATGTCGCCGTTCCAGCATGGCGAGGTGTTCGTCACCGAAGACGGCGCCGAGACTGACCTCGATCTGGGCCACTACGAGCGCTTTGTGGAAACCCGCATGCGCAAGGCCAACAACTTCACCACGGGCCAGATTTACAAAAGCGTGCTGGAGAAAGAGCGCCGGGGCGACTACCTGGGCAAGACGGTGCAGGTGATCCCGCACGTCACCAACGAGATTCAGGAATTCATCCGGCGCGGGGCGGGCCTGGCCGCCGTGCAAGGCGGAGATTCAAAGTCCAGCACGCCCGACGCCGTCGATGTCGCCATCGTGGAGATTGGCGGCACCGTGGGTGATATCGAATCCCTGCCCTTCCTGGAGGCAGTGCGGCAAATGAGCCTCAAGCTGGGCCCCAACAACAGCGCGTTTGTGCACCTGAGTTACGTGCCC
>JANMVO010000307.1:0-7301 GCA_031392805.1 Rhodoferax sp.
TTGCTGCGCCACCAGATCCGTGGCCAGATCCGGTGCCTGGTACATGTCGTGGGCATGCACCCAATCGATGAAAGCCTCGACGTTCTGTTCCGAGGGAATCACGGCATCGCCGCCTTCGATGAGAGCGACGACCGCGTCGAACACGCTCCCGATAGTGGCTATGAAGTCCCGGATGTAGTTGGTGAAATCCCCATCGTAGACCGAGAACATGCACAGGTTGTCATCCACCAGTACGAAACGGGCAAAGTGCACCGTGCCGACGTTGTCCAGGCCGGCGTAGATCTCATCGGTGTTTTGTGCGACCGCCAACGCCGCCTTGGCCCGACCGATTGCCGATTTGTCCTTCAGCGGCATCACCAGATTCATCATGCGCTGAAGGTTGTCCCCAGGCTGCGTTGCCAGCGGTGGGCCGCCGGGTTGAGGTTTAACCGGAGTCCGCCAAGCCCAATAGGGAACCAGAATTCGCGCAGCAACAAACTGGAACAAGCGCGTGTTTGGCAACTTATCGACCCATCGATCAAACCAACCCAGACCATTTTGCATCAGCTCACCTCCTGTTGACGTGCAAGAACATTCATGCTTCGGGGCGCTCCGCTGGAGACGCATTCAAGTTAAAGGGGCATCCAGTGCCGCCGCGCATTTCACGCGAGACCTCGTAAGCCTCTTTGCGGGCCAAAAGAACCGGATCATCCGAGGTCTCGATGCCGGGCAAAAGGCGGCAGGGGTTAAAGCTGATGTGTTCACAAAACTTTGCCTGATTTTTGGCGACAGCCACGAGCGTGAGGGTGCCCATGACAATCCTGACCCGCTTGGCGGGCCAGGGTCTGGTTGGGTCGTCGAACGCGTCGCCGGTTTCGCCGACCGTCATCATCAGAATGAATTCGGCCGGCCAACTGCGAAGTCGCTGGTCGAGCTCCTGATGCAGGTAGCTGTCCTCGGGGGGTGCCGCCGGATCGGTTGTGCGCACGCCAGCGGTGGGTTGCCAGGAAAAGCGCACGTAGCGGCGAGTCCCGCCGGGCGCGATGACCACAAAAGTGTGCACTGCATGGTAGGTGGCACGCGCGTAGCTGACCGGCGCACCGATGACCCCGGCTTCAAACACCGCAAGTTGCGCGAAACGGTGCTGATTCGCATAGGCCAGCAAGCCCGCAGCGCCACTTTGCGTCTGCATCGGCATGGGATTGGGCAGTGCTGGCTTTAGCTGCAGCATGTCAAGGATCTTCTGCCAGGGTGATTCAGGGCTGACGGGCGTTGGTTGTGCGGCTTTGCTGAACTTGAGAAAAGACTCGACATCCGGTGTGAAAAATTCGCCCAGCGTCATGGCGACCAAGTCGGTGGCGGCATCGCCCTTCAGGTGAAACCGCGTCGCCATGCCGCGAACATCTGACCATCCATCATGCTGAACCGGGCTGCCAGACCCATTGGAGAACCGCACCGTTGCGGCAACTTGCTGTCCCTGAAAGTGCTCGGCGATGCAATACGTGCGCGCCACGTCCGATGCGACAAAATGGCCCGTCACACCGATGCCAATGGTGTGGACCGGTCTCGTTCCAGGCGCATGGTCAGGGAAGTCTGCAATGACGGCGTCGACAAGCTGTTTGGCTGCGCGTGGATGGTCCATTCAGTTTTCCTTCAGGAATCAGGTTAACGCTTGTCACCGTGGTCGGTGGAAGCAATGATGCCGCAAGACGGCTGCGCGATGCGGCCCGCGACATCGGCGAGGTAGGCACGCGCCTGCGCCAGATCAAAATGCGATCCGCGTGCTGCGCTTAAGTCAAATGCGTCTTCACCAAGCCTTGCCCTGGACTCGTTGACTGCGGTTTGCACCTTTCTGCCAAGCTTGACCGGTGACCCCTGAAGTGCACCTGCAACGACTGCCAAGTGTTCGTCCGCCCCGAGTTGCGCAAGTGGCAACAGACAGGATCTGATCGACGACCATGCATAGAACGTGGTGCCGTGTTTGGGCAGATCCATCAGGGCCCGGACAAGAATCGAGAGTGCCACAGCCGGCTCCCCCTTGGGGGCCTGAAGCTCGGCGATGAAATGTTTGACCCGATGCGCCCCGAGATGGTTGCCGGCCATGTTCGCCCACTCCACGGAGATCTGGTACTCCTCGATGGCCCTGAGGGGATCCCGGAAACTCTCCAGGCGTCCGCGGGCATAGTGAACGTACCCAAGCAGAGTGGGTTGAACGGTCGTTTGCCCAATCCGGGTGACTTCCCGGACCAGCTTTTCTGCGCCCGCAATATCGCCAATGCGGGCCTTTACGTAGGCGGCCATGCACAGAGATGTAATCTCGCACGCGGCATTGCCCACGGTTCGCGCTTGCTCAGCCGCTGTCAGGAGGTAACTGATGCACTTGGCCGTGTCTTTGGACCACTGCGCCATCTGCCCCGCAACACCCGAGAGCCAGCCGCCGCTCGACTCGCGTCCGGCGGCTTCAGCCTTGAAGCCCCGCTCGACAAATACGGCCGCGTTCTTCCAATCGCCCTCAGCATGGAAAGCGTGGACCGCAGCCGCTGCCAGGAGGATCGGCGCCCGTTCGAGATCATCGGCAGCGGGCCTGGCCATGATCCGCTGAGACCAGTCGCCAGTTTCCGCGCCGCGTTGGGAATAGTTGAAGAGGAACAAAGAGGCGGCGAGTTCTGCTGCCAGCTTGAGGTCGCGCGTCAGGGCCCGCTCGAACGCCGAACGCAGATTCCCGAGCTCGTCGAAGATGGCGTGAACCGCATTGGCTTCTTTGTCACTGGCGATTTGCCGGCCCAGTTCCCGGCACCGTGCGGCGAACACTTCGCCGTGCCGGCGCTCCACCACCTGGAGCAAGCCCGCTTCATCGAGTTTTTCACGCCCGAATGCCTGAACCGTCTGGAGCATTCTGAATAGCTGGGGGCCGCCCAGATCCCGGGCCAGGAGCGAGGACTCCACCAGCTCGGCCATCCCATCAAGCACCTCTGATTCATTGGGGATATCGCCGACACAGACCGCCAGGCCTTGCTCCTCGTGAAACGGGCCGGAAAACACCGCCAATCGCTGCAGCACCTGGCGGCTGTTCGGATCAAGCAGTTCGTATGACCACTCGAGCGTGTGTCGAAGGGTCTGTTGGCGGCCAGTGCCTCGCTGCAATCTGGCTGAGCGAAGGTCAAGCGGGTTGACAACCCCCTGCGCAATCTTCGCCACGGTCTGCCGGCGCAGTTGGCCCGCCGCGATCTCGATGGCGAGCGGAATGTGCTCAAGGTTTGCGCAGATTGCCTGAATTGCAACGAGATCATCGGGGCTCGCCTGAAACCGGCGATCAACCAATCGGCCTCGATCGATGAACAGGCGGACCGCCGCCGACTGCGCGTGTCCCTCCTCTGGCCCGGACGCGAGGGCTGCGACCTCATACAGGGCCTCGCCCTCCACGGCAAGTGTGTGCCGGCTGGTGTTGACCAGGTAGAGCGCAGCGCAGCTTGAACCCAACTGCAGCACCGCGTCGGCAATCTGGTCGATTACGTGCTCACAATTGTCCATGAGCAGGATCGCCCGGGCATTGTGCAATCGCTCAAGCACCTGGATCCGCCGCTGTACCCCGGGCACCGGTTCAATCAGCAAAGCGCCCGCAATGGCCGGCCACACCTCGCTGCCGCGCTCGAGGGCCGACAGATCAACCAGCCATGCGCCGTCAGGGAACGATGATTCCAATGAGCGGGCGAGCTCGATTGCCAATCGTGTCTTGCCGATGCCGCCGGGTCCGACCAAGGTCAGCATCCTTGACTCACGGGTCAATTGAATCAATTCATTCAGTTCACGCTCGCGCCCGATAAACGAGTTCAAGGTGGCCGGCAGATTCCCGGTTGCGGTTTCCCGCTTGCCGCCGATCGGCGGGAATGAGCGCGGCAGGTCCGCTGCGCAGACCTGGTAAACGCGAATCGCCTCGATGCCTTTGAAATGATGTTCGCCAAGGTCGGCAAGTTCGAATTGCACCTCAAACTTGCCGGCGGCGAGTCGTTCTGCTGTCGCGGACGAAACCAGAATCTGATCTGCGTTGGCGGCAGTCTCCAATCGATTGACCGTTGGGAGCGCGGGGCCAAAAAAGTCGCTTCCCCGCGGCCGCGCCAAGCCGGTGTGGACGCCGCAGCGCATCAGCAGCCGCCCGGTCGGACCCCAGGTCACCCTGCGCATCTCGCGTTGCGCGTCGATCACCGCAAGCACGGCATCGACCGGCCGCTCGAAAACCGCGAAGACGCCGTCGCCGGTGTTCTTGAACGGATCGCCATGGCGGCCACGAATCGCGGCATGAAGAATCTGGTCGTGCAGATCCATCGCAGCCAGCATGTCGTCAGGATAACGGCGGTGCAGAGCGGTGCTGCCCGCAACATCCGTTGCCAGAAACGTCCGTTCCGTACCCCCCGCTATTGACGCTGACAAGTTGGCTCCTGTTCACGAATGGAAAATCAGACACAAGTCAAGTGTTGCAATGCCTTGCGCTTGCGCACGGATAGTAAATTTAACCACCTGAGCCCAAGTATCGCAGCTTCGATCAGCGTCAAAACCTTCAATTTGCACCCCGTCATGCAAAAAAAAGGCAGTCCGACTTGCGCGCATCAGCCGTTTTTCTCAGAACCGAATGCCGACCTTAACTCGACCCTGGTTTCCCGATGAGTACATCGCAATCCGTATGCTATATTTACAGTAGCTAACTATATATAGTGCATGCGGGCTATAGGTACTTTTTATGCCTAAAACAGCCAAAATCCTGATTTTGAATGCCGCCACCGAAGCCTGGCAGGAGCAGCCATTTTCAATCGCGATGATTGTTTGTCCGTTTGCTATTGAAACTATATCTACTAAGGGCCGTTTTATACGGGCCACAGCCACTTTTTTTATAAATCCGTGCGCAGTTTCCAAATCTCCGGAAACAGCACCACGTCAAGCATCTGGCGCAGGTAGCCCACGCCGCTGGTGCCGCCGGTGCCGCGCTTGAAGCCGATGATGCGTTCCACGGTGGTGACGTGGCGAAAGCGGCAAATGGTTTGTTTAATAACTGGACAGCGAGCACAGCGGTTGGACACTTTGCGGTACCGTTTCATGAAAGACTGGAATCCTCGCCTTCCAGGACAGGGAAACGTTGGATACTTCAGTCCGTCTTGAGCTCTATTCCGTGGAAAAAAACAAAATGAAAATTCAAATGCCATTAATGAGGGCAATCAGACTTGCAGTGATGCTTGTCGTGACGGTTGTCTTGGCGAACCCTGTTCTTGCGCAAACGCCGGATTGCTCTGCCCTCAAAGACGCTGTCGGCAGCAAACTTCACGCTCAGGGGGAAAGAGGTCATGCGCTCGCATCTGTCGACGGGAAAACACCGAGCACAGGCTCAATTGTTGATCTTTGCCGGGGAGAGGGGCGGCAGCTAGCTAACGGTCATAACAGTGGTCGGGAACAGGGTGATCATAGAAAGTCAGGCAGTAAGAAAAATGCTTACGAGAGCTCTTTTAAAAGCGCAGATGCAAAAGGTTTTGTCAACGTATGGGAGCTCCACAAAGCGCTTGTCGCCTTGGCCGCACTGCCAACGGGCCAGTATGACTGCGGCAGCGAAGGCGATGAAACTATTGAGGCTCCGCGTTTTAAATCAAAAAAGGCCCGCATGGCTTACGCGCGCCAACTTGCCAAGTTAGAGCGCCAACAGCATATCGCTGACGTTCAATGCGATCAAACTCGAATCAAAACGGAAAATGCCTTTAATAAGGCTCGTGAGACTTTAAATAGAAATTGGCTACCCGTTTTGGTTAAGGCGACGTCCATAGGTGATCCGGTAGCGGAAGTTATTCTTCGTCTCTGCGAGGTGGCGCCGGCGCTGGACCGTCACAGAATCGCCTCAGATTGTTCCGAGTCACACGCAGATCAACTCATCGCAAAGACGCGGCTTGAAGCAATCGACTTCAAACCAGCGCTGCACAAGTACGCGGCCACGAATCACGCGGAAACAATTCGTGTGACGAACAAGCCTTGCGGTCCAGAGACCACAGAGGCGGGTAATGATTGCCTCCTATCGGCGGCCGCTGAGCGCTATCGGAGAATCCTAAAAGTCATGGAGACCGGTTATGTAGGGGTTGCGGAGTCTTGGAACACCTGCCAGACAGCGGGTGCCAACACAAAACAAGAAGCCCTTGTGCAGGAGTGTCAGCGACTCATGTATCTTATGCTTGCTGTATCGAGCGAAGTGCCCCGCTTTTATTCAGCTGGCCCGCTTGACTCGCACATTGACCACATCAACGAACTCACGCTTATCCGGCCTTTGCTTTCAGGGCAAAAAGGTGAACCAACGTCTTCGCATTTATTTGCCTCAAGAGGGGAGATTGTAAAAGTCAATTTCGCAAAGTTTAGTGACCCCGAGTTTCAAGTGAAGTTCTATTCGGCCTTGGCCCAAGCACTGAAAGCCATCGATTCAAATATTGAAAATGACCTGCGCAAAGAACCGCGCTGGTCGGTATTTTTGATTGAGCGCATCAATGGTGGCCTGTATCAGGCTGCGGATGAGAAAGGGAGGAACGCAGTGGGTAAACCAACGCAGGCATCGATAGCGGCGTATGAGGCGCAAACCCCGCAATCGATAGCAGCACGACGAGCCGAGCAGATCGAACGCTGGCGTGCAGCTTCATCCAAAGTGCTTATCGACTCGCTCCGAGAGTCTCGCAACGAGCATCTTTGGTATTCGGTTGAAAACTTTCCCGCCAATCTAAGCGAGTTAAACCGTCGCCAGGGAACTGCAGCTGAACTGGTTGCAGCCTATTACGCGGATAAAAGTGATGGGATTTTCCGATTCAATCTCATCATGCTTTTAAGTCAAAAGTTGAAAATGCGTCAGATCGACCCTGTGGACATGGAGTTCGTGGGCACATGTCTGATTGATGCGCTAAAAGATGCGTCAGCAGAGGTGCGTAGAGAAGCTGTGTATGGCCTGAGGTTCATGAGAGGCAAAAAATACGAGGCAGCAGCCAATTCTTACGCTGGTTGATGCGGATGAACGGCGCACGTCCACTTAATTTCTATTGGTTACTACTGAGTTTTATTCACAAATCCGTACGCAGCTTCCAGATCTCCGGAAACAGCACCACGTCCAGCATTTTGCGCAGATAACTGACGCCGCTGGTGCCGCCGGTGCCGCGCTTGAAGCCGATGATGCGTTCCACCGTGGTGACGTGGCGAAAGCGCCAGAGGCGGAAGGCGTCTTCGAGATCGGTGAGTTCTTCGCCGAGCTGATAGAGATCGAAGTACTTTTTCGGGTCGCGGTACACGATCAACCAGGCTTGTTCTACGGCGTC
>JANMVO010000104.1:0-3733 GCA_031392805.1 Rhodoferax sp.
CACCAACCTCATCATTTTCGTGCTGGCCATCTACGTGGGCTACCACGTGGTCTGGACGGTCACACCGGCATTGCACACGCCGTTGATGGCCGTGACCAACGCGATATCGGCCATCGTCATCGTGGGGGCCATGCTGGCGGCTGCGTTGACCGAGACCACACTGGGCAAGTCCATGGGCGTGCTGGCGGTTGCGCTGGCAGCGGTCAACGTGTTCGGCGGCTTTTTGGTCACCCGGCGAATGCTGGAGATGTTCAAGAAGAAAGAGAAAAAAGCACCTGTTCAGATTGAGGGGGCAGCAAAATGAGCATGAATCTGGTCACGCTGCTGTACCTGATCGCCAGCGTCTGTTTCATCCAGGCGCTCAAGGGCCTGAGCCACCCCACCACGTCGATTCGCGGCAACCTGTTTGGCATGATCGGCATGGCGATTGCGGCGCTCACGACGGCGGCGCTGATCGTCCAGTTGTCTGGCCAAAACAAAATGGGCATGGCCTGGGTGCTGCTGGGCCTGGTGGTGGGCGGCGGCTACGGTGCCTACCGTGCCAAAACGGTCGAGATGACCAAAATGCCCGAGCTGGTGGCGTTTTTCCACAGCATGATTGGTCTGGCAGCGGTCTTCATCGCCATTGCGGCGGTGGTTGAACCCTGGGCCTTTCAAATTGTGGGCAAAGGCGTGGCGATTCCAGCGGGCAACCGGCTTGAATTGGCGCTGGGCGCTGTGATTGGGGCCATCACCTTCAGCGGCTCGGTGATTGCGTTTGGCAAGCTGTCGGGCACTTATAAATTTCGCCTGTTCCGGGGCGCGCCGGTGCAGTTTGCAGGGCAGCACAAGCTCAACCTGGTGCTGGGTTTGATTCTGCTGGCCAATGTGGTGATGTACACCGTGAATGGTCAGCCGGTCTACTTTGCGATTGCCACTGTGTTGGCGTTTGTGATGGGGGTGCTCATCATCATCCCGATTGGCGGGGCCGACATGCCGGTGGTGGTGTCCATGCTCAACAGCTATTCCGGCTGGGCGGCGGCTGGCATCGGTTTTTCATTGAACAACGCGATGCTGATCGTGGCCGGCTCTCTGGTTGGCTCCAGCGGCGCGATTCTGAGTTACATCATGTGCAAGGCCATGAACCGCTCGTTCTTCAACGTGATTTTGGGCGGCTTTGGCGGTGAAGCGACGACTGCCGTGGCCGGTGCAGCGGTGCAGCGGCCGGTCAAGAGCGGCAGCGCCGATGACGCCGCGTTTGTGCTGTCCAACGCGGAAACCGTGGTCATCGTGCCCGGCTACGGCCTGGCGGTGGCGCGCGCGCAGCACGCGGTCAAGGAACTGGCCGCCAAGCTCACAGAGAAAGGCATCACCGTCAAATACGCCATTCACCCGGTGGCCGGGCGCATGCCGGGCCACATGAACGTGTTGCTGGCCGAAGCCGAAGTGCCTTACGACCAGGTGTTTGAGATGGAGGACATCAACGGTGAGTTTGGCCAGGTCGATGTGGCGATCATCCTGGGCGCCAATGACGTGGTCAACCCTGCCGCCCACGTGAAGGGCAGTGCCATTTACGGCATGCCAATTCTGGAAGCCTACAAGGCCAAGACCATCATCGTCAACAAGCGCTCCATGGCGGCAGGCTATGCCGGCCTGGACAATGAGCTGTTCTACATGGACAAGACCATGATGGTGTTTGGCGACGCGAAGAAAGTGGTGGAAGACATGGGCAAGGCAATCGAGTGATGAATTAAGGGAATTGCCCCGGAATAGACATGGGAAAACCCACACCATGACTAAACGCGTCTGGCTCTCAAGCTACCCCCAAGGCGTTCCGGCTGACATCGACGTGGCGCATTGCACCTCACTGGTGGCGCTGATGGAAGAGAGCTTCAAAGACAGAGGCTCAGGTGCGCGCTTATTGCAAGGAAAACCTGACCGGCTACAAACAGCCCAAGGTCGTCGAGTTCCGTGCCGAGTTGCCCAAAACACCCGTCGACAAAATCCTGAGTCGCAAACTGCGCGACAAGTGATGCCATTTTCAATTTGATCATGGCGGGTAAATTCCCCCTTTCATGGGGCGTCCCCGCTGCAGGTCCAGGCATCCCAATACCCGGCTTCTTGGGGCGGAGTTTCTTCTTTTCATGACCACCACAGCCATTGTTAGCGCCTTGTTTGAGGAGCAACAAGGGCTGGTCCAAAAGCTCGGAAATGCCCGGTGCGTCACGCGCGCTGGTCGAAACTTCTGGTGTGGAGAATGGCACGGCCAGGCTGTGGTGCTGGCGCTGTCAGGCATCGCCAAGGTGGCTGCGGCCACGACTGCCACGGTATTGATTGAAGCCTTCAAGGTTGATCAAATTGTTTTCACCGGCGTGGCCGGTGGTCTCGGCCCAGGCGTGAATGTCGGCGATGTGGTCATCGCAAACGCGTTTGTTCAGCACGACCTGGATGTGTCGCCCTTGTTCCCCCGCTACCAGTTGCCCTTGTATGGGCGAAGTGCGCTTGACTGCGATGTGGCCTTGGCCGCTGTACTTTTAAGAGCAGTATGTTCAGTATTCACGAGGGCCAGAGGCGAAATGCATGGTATTTCAATTGAAGAAGCCGCCAAAGTCCACCAGGGCCTGATTGCCAGCGGCGACCGCTTTGTCTGTGGCAAGGCCGAGTCGCTCGCCTTGCAAGCGGCCATGCGGGGCGCCGGTTTTCAGCCGCTCGCAGTGGAGATGGAAGGTGCAGCCGTTGCACAGGTGTGCTTTGACTACGGCGTGCCGTTTGCGGCTGTGCGCATCATTTCAGACCGCGCCGATGGTCAGGCGCATATCAATTTTCAGGAGTTCGTCACTGAAATTGCCAGCGACTATGCGCTGGCAATTATGGATGAGTTCATGAGAACGCTACCAAATACATAGCTTACAATGTCCATTGGACAAGGGCTAGCGACCTATTTTCCGCCTAAAGTCGTCTTTGCTCAGCACCGCCTTACCGGTTTTGGCCTCTGGCGTCAATATTTCGCAGTAAGTTCGGCACTGGGTGAGTTTGCCTGTTGCGAATGGCCAGTGCAGACATCAGCGCTTTCTTTGATGAAATCGACCACAACCGAATGCCAAGGGGATAACTAACCGGGATGCTCGAAATTGGTTTTGGCACCCGCGTGGCGGCTCTTCATCGCGACCACGCGCCCGGTGGACGACAGCGTGATGTAGGCGGTCTGCCGGCCTGGTCCGCCGAAACAGACATTGGTGGCGAAGTGCTCAGGCATCGCGATCTGCTCGAGGAGCTTGCCCTCAGGGCTGACGACGCTGATGCCGCTGGGTACGGTGCCAATGTGCAGGTTGCCTTCGGTGTCGACCGCCATCGAATCGAAGAGCTGGAAACCGCCAAGGCCGATGACGATCCTCCCTGTGCCGCCCAGGATGTTGCGGGCTGCGCGCGCGATCTTGCCGGGCTCGTCGATGGTCCAGGCCCAGAGGCGGCCGGTGACGGTCTCCGCGACGTAGAGCGTCTTTTCGTCCGGCGACAGGGCGATGCCGTTCGGCATCTCCAGCGGGTAGATGGCCTGCGCAATCATCGAGCCGTCGGGCTGCGCGTAGTACACGGCGCCGCGATCGCGGTGACGGCCATGCGCGTGACCGTGATCGGTGAACCAGAAGCCGCCGCTGCTGTCGAAGACGATGTCGTTCGGGCCATTGAGTTGCTGGCCGTTGCATTCGGTGTAAAGAGTCTCGATCTTGCCGGTGCGCAAGTCCACCGCCTGGAT
>JANMVO010000108.1:0-2069 GCA_031392805.1 Rhodoferax sp.
GATGAGAACCAGGTCACTTTTGTCAAACGCGCCGACCAGGGGAAAATGAAAGACGTCGCTTTCATCAAGGATCCTGATGGTTACTGGATTGAAATAGTGGAGCCGGCCCGGCTAAAGGGTTTGGGACTTCAGTCACCCTGATACATTCGCGCAAGAGGGGTGAAGTGGACCCCATAGCCTGGACAGTCTTTTTGGCTCAGTTTATGTTACACCCTGTCGATTGCAAATGCTGCTGGAAGGCTCTGCCGCCGCCTACGACAAAAACGCAGGCAAAAACCTTTTTAACTGACTAATTGTTGCCAAGCGTAAGTGCTGTAAATTCACGTCTTTAGGTGTACTGGCGAACACTCAAAGCAGCAACGTGCGCGTATAATCCGTGCCCCAACCTGGCTGACATTTGCAGTCATCCGCATGCGGGGGTGCGAAATTGCCGAGCTGAGGTTGCACGCGCAACACTTAAACTCACCTACCGGAGAATGAAATGATTTTTTCTGAATCGTCATTAAGTTTTTACCGCACAGCTTTGAATTTTTCCCTCGACTGCAACAACGTGATGCTGCAAGGCGCACGACGCGTTCGAAGCTATCAGATTGAGCAGATCGAAGCTGCAATGGTGGACTGCGGCATGCTGTCCAAGAAGCTTGAAAAGGCCTCAAATTCTGAAGAATTGCTGACTTTCGGCTCAGAACTGTTGAGTGGCCAGATAGAGCGAATCACGGGCTACTGGAGCGGCATGTCCAACGCGCTGGGCCAGAACCAGGCCGAATTGACTGGGGTATTCCAAAGTCGGGCGGTGGAACTCGCAGACGGCTTGAAGCAACAACTTGACCAAACCCCGGCCGCCATCCCCGAGCCCCTCGCAGCAACGCTCAAAATGGTGGCTGAGGTGGTTCACAACACACTGAGCACGAAGCAGCAGCCAATGCGGTCGACCCATGGTAACGGTGCACAGCATGCTGGTCGAGGCAAGCACCAGGATGCCGGCGCTCAACAAGCGCGACACCACTGAAAAACATAGCACCCCGGCCAAAGCACCCAGGAGGCCCGCGCCTGAGGACGCGGGACATGACCCATGTACCACCCCGCCACCCTACTCGATGATTGCTACAACAACAGTAGCTTCTTGCGTCCATATCTATTGGGCTAGCGCGTGTTCATCGGTGGCGACGCCGCACATCGGTTCACGCCCACAGGCGGCCTGGGCTACAACACGGCATTAGAAGACGCCGTCAACCCGGTCTGGAAGCGGGCAACAGAAGCGGTCAGGGCCATATCCCACCAGGTCACTCCGCCGAGGGTATCAAGAAATCCCGGCTGATATTCGCCCCCAGGTCATTGACGCGGTCCAGAAACTGCGTGAGGTAGGCGTGCAGCCCGGTCGCCAGGATTTCGTCAATGCGGCCGTACTTCAGCTCGGCGGCGAGCTTGCCGGCGCGGCGGCTGGTTTCGCTGTTCTGGTCATTGGACACCAGCGCCAGATTGTTCACCACGGCATTCAGGCTGGCGTGAAGTGAGCGGGGCATGTCGGGTCGCAAAATCAACAATTCGGCCACGCGCTCAGGCTTGATCACGTCGCGGTAGACCTTGCGGTAGACCTCAAAGCCTGAGACGCTGCGCAATATCGCGCTCCAGTGGTAAAAATCGTATTCCTGGTCTTTCTCGCTGGCCGCGCCAAAGAAGTCGCTTTGCACGGCGTGAAACTTCACATCGACCAGACGTGCGGTGTTGTCGGCGCGCTCCAGAAAGGTGCCGAGGCGCATGAAATACAGCGCCTCGTCCATCAGCATGGTGCCCACCGTGACGCCACGCGAGAGGTGCGAGCGAAACTTGACCCACTCAAAAAACTGCGACGGGTCGCGTTCGAACTCATCTGCCTTGATCATGCGTTTGACATCCAGCCACGTGGTGTTCAAGGTCTCCCACACTTCCGTGGTCAGGGTGCCGCGCACGGCACGGGCGTTTTCGCGGGCCGCGCTCAGGCACGAGACGATGGAAGACGGGTTGCTTTCGTCTTTGACCATGAAGTCCATTACTTCGCGCGCTGCAATATCGCCGTGAAGTTCGGTGTA
>JANMVO010000118.1:0-2087 GCA_031392805.1 Rhodoferax sp.
CCTACCAGCTCAGCGGCTCCAAGCGATAAAACCGCGCGAGTTCCTGGTACAGCGCGGGGTGCTGCGCTGCCATGCGTTGTGGCTGCTCAAAGAAAACCTCCGAAATCACCGCGAAGAATTCAGCCGGGTCGGTGGCACCGTAGTCGCTGAACAGGGACGGCTCATTTTGTAATTCGGGCTTTGAGGCACGGGCCTGCAACCGCTGGTACTCCGCGCCCAGCACCTCCGCCCAGCGGGCGTAGTGTTCACGCCGCGCCAGAACCGGTGCGCCATTGGCCGGGCCGGTTTCCTGGTCGAGCTGATGGGCAAATTCATGGATGACGACGTTTTGCCCATCGTCAGGTGTGGCCGCGCCCTGAAGCGTGTCATGCCACGACAAAATGACCTGCCCTTGCGACCAGGATTCGCCAGACAGCACCTGGCGCGCATGATGCGCGACGCCTGCGCCATCGGTGTGCTCCCGCCGCACCACAAAGCTGCCCGGATAGACCAATATCTGGCGCAGCCTGGGGTAGTAGCCCCGGGGGCGATTGAGGATCAGCAGGCAGGCTTGCGCTGCAATCGTCACGCGCATCTCGTCGGTAATGTCAAGACCATCACAACCAATGAAGGCTTTTTCAGCCAAAAACACCTGAATATGCTGTTTCAGCAGAAGCTGCAAGTCGGCTGGCAGCGCCCGCACATAAGGCACGCGCCGCTTCAAAATGTCCCGCCAGGCCGTGGGAAAAGGCCTGGCGCGAATGCGTTGGCGTCTGCGTGCGGTCAGCCAGGGCTCCCCCAACAACCAGGCGATGAAAAGCAGTGCCAGACAGAAAATGATGAGGGCTGGCAAGTTATGCCTCAGAGTTGAGTCTTCGTGAAAATATAACAGCGCTGTCGCTGGGCGCAAGTCAGTTGTTTTTCAATATTGGCAGAAAAATTTGCCGGTCAGGAATACAAATGGCCTGTAGCCCTGGTCCCGTATGCACAAATAGCTATGTATTTAGTAGCAAAAAGTTCTGAATCGAGTGGACTGAACGAAATCGACTGCTGCCCCATGCTATGCCGACGCGATGGCGCGCTGGCGCGACGCCCACCAGCTCACCGCCATCGCCGCCAGCAGCGCGGCCAAGCCAAACCAGTGCAGCGAACCCATTGCGCCGTGGGCAATCAGCCAGCCGCCGCTGCCCGCGCCCAGCGCCTGGCCGGCGTACAGGGCCGAGGTGTTGAGTGCAATCGAGGCCGAAGCCAAGGCAGGTGCCATGCCTGCGAGGCGCGCCTGCTGGGCCGAGTTGGAAGAAAAGCAGCCCAAACCCCAGGGGATGGTCACCAGCGCCGCCAGCATCAGGCTGGTGCCCAGGGGCCATAGCAGCAAGCTTAAGGCCATGCTGCCCGTCCCCCACATGACCGCCGCCGGCGCACCCAGGCGGTCAATGTTGCGCGACATCACCATGTTGCCAATAAAGCCGAACAAGCCAAACCAGGCAAACAGCATGCTCAATTGGACCGGCGTGATCTGTAGCTGCGCCTTGTAGTACGGCGCAAAATACGAAAACAGCACAAACTGGCCGGCCGAAAACAGCAGCGTGACGGCGACGCACAGCATCAACGCTTTGGAATGCAAGGTTTCACGCCAAGCCGCCAGCGACAACGCGGGCGGCTTGATGCCGTTGGGCATGGCCCGCCACACCCACGCGGCGCTGATTACGGCGAGCAACGCCACCACGGCAAATGCGCTGCGCCAGCCCAGCGTGCCGCCAATCCACGCCCCCAGCGGCATGCCCAGTACAGACGCCACCGACCAGCCCATAAAAATAAAGGTGATGGCCCGCCCGCGCTGCGCAGGGACAACCAGCAGTCCCACGCACGCGGCCGCCTGAGGTGTAAAAATGGCCGGGGTCACCGAAGCCAGCACCCGCACCGCCAGCAGCGAGCCAAAACTGGGCATCAGCGCGCACAAGCCCAGAAACACCGCGTACCAGAGCATCGACAGCGCCAGCAGACGCCGCCGGTCCCAGCCCGCCACCAGGCTGGCGAACAGGGGCGCGCCAACACACATGACCACCGCAGACGCCGTGATTAACTGCCCGCCCACCGACACTGACACC
>JANMVO010000136.1:0-14885 GCA_031392805.1 Rhodoferax sp.
CACGCGCTCGCAGCACCACGTGCGCTTTTTGCACCCAAAAGGCTGGTCCTACTTTGATACGCTGCGCCAGAAACTTCACTGGAATGAAAGGGTGGCTTGACCGTGACCGCAGCGCAGAACCGCTTCAAGCAGGCGAAAGCCCCGTGGGCGTCAAGGGCTGCAACTCCAGACTTGCCTGTGCAGGCCGGGCCGGGCCTCAGGGCCAATTGCTCCGACTTTGGCTTGTCCAGCAAGAGGACACCCCGTCCCGAACGTGGTGGCAATCACTATGGCACTTAAACGCATTGTCCTGCGGGATTTCGCGATCGTCAGCGAGCTTGAGCTGGATCTGGCCAGCGGTTTCACTGTGTTGACGGGTGAAACCGGCGCGGGCAAATCCATCTTGATTGACGCGCTGCAGCTCGTCACCGGTGCCCGAGCCGACCCCGGTGTGATCCGCGAAGGCGCTTCACGCACCGATGTCAGTGTCGAGTTCGACGCCACTGCGGCTCTGGCAGCCTGGTTAAATGACGCTGGTTTTGACGCAGCGTCTGGGATCGGTGTGGACCCGGGTTCAAGCAGCGGCCTGTTGCTGCGCCGCACGGTGGACCTGCAGGGCAAGAGCCGGGCCTGGATCAACGGCAGCCCTGCTACTGCCACCCAGTTGCGTGAAATCGGTGAGCAGCTGCTCGACATTCATGGCCAGCACGCATGGCAAAGCCTGACCCGGCCGGACGCCGTGCGCGCGCTGCTGGACGCCTATGCCAGGGTCAGCACGGTGCTGCTTGCCGCGCGCTGGCAGCAATGGCGTCTGGCCCAAACGGCGCTTGACAACGCGCTTGCGGCGCAGGACACGTTACTGCGCGAGCGTGAGCGTTTGGCGTGGCAGATTGGTGAGGTAGACAAGCTCTCCCCAAAAGCCGGGGAATGGGTGGAAATCAATACCGAGCACGCCCGCCTGTCAAACGCACAGGCGCTGCTGGATGGTGCGCAAGGTGCTTTGCAGGCACTGGACGATGAAGACGCCGGCGCCTTGGGCTTGATCAACACGGCACTTCATTTAATTCGAAATCAGGAGCATATTGAACCCTATTTTCAAGGGTTAAGCGAGCTTTTGGCATCCAGTGTGGCGCAGATTGAAGACACCGTACATTCCCTTCGCGCCTACCTGCGCAAGACCGATCTGGACCCGCAGCGTTTGGGCGAACTTGACGAGCGTATGGCACTGTGGATGTCGCTCTCAAAACGCTACAAGCGCGCACCGGCAGATATGGCAGAACTGCTGGGCGCCTGGAAGGCAGAGCAGAGCCGTCTGGATGCCGCCGCTGATTTGCAAGCGCTGCAGTCCGCTGAGAAAAAGGCGCAAGGCGGCTATATGGCTGAGGCCCATGCTATCTCAGCAGCCCGCACCAAGGCAGCACCCCAGCTTGCAAAAGTAATCACCCAGGCCATGCAGGGGCTGGGC
Source organism: Rhodoferax sp. (assembly GCA_031392805.1). Classification (GTDB taxonomy): domain Bacteria; phylum Pseudomonadota; class Gammaproteobacteria; order Burkholderiales; family Burkholderiaceae_C; genus JANYCG01. Next base: position 1,445 of record JANMVO010000136.1, read on the forward strand.
ATGCAGGGCGGGGTGTTTGAAGTGGCTTTGAACGCCTCTGCGCAACCCTTGCAAAGCGGCCTCGAAGACGTCGGCTTTCTGGTAGCCGCGCACCAGGGCAGCACACCCCGGCCCGTCAACAAGGTGGCGTCTGGCGGCGAGCTGTCCCGCATGGCGCTGGCCATTGCCGTTACCACCAGCCAGCTGGGCACGGCACAGACGCTGATTTTTGACGAGGTAGATGCAGGCATTGGCGGCGCGGTGGCCGAAACCGTGGGCCGCTTGATGAAGCAGCTCGGGATAGACCGCCAGGTGCTGGCTGTGACCCACCTGCCGCAAGTGGCGGCCTGCGCGGACCACCATGTGGTTGTTGCCAAACAGGTCAGTCACGGCACCACACTGAGCACGGTCTCAGGCGTGGTGGGCGAGGCGCGTGTGGCCGAGGTGGCCCGCATGCTGGGTGGCGAGCGCCTGTCTGGCACCACGCTGGCGCATGCCAAGGAAATGCTGCAGGCACGCGACTGACATGACACCTACGCCCACGACCATGGAAATCGTTTTGATCACCGGCATGTCAGGCTCGGGCAAGTCGGTGGCCCTGCATGCGCTGGAAGACGCGGGCTACTACTGCGTGGACAACCTGCCGCCCGAGTTGCTGTTGCAATTTGTGGTGCTGGAGCAGCAGCAGCATGCCAACCGCGTGGCAATTGCCATGGATGTCCGCAGCGCCACGTCCTTGCCCATCGTGCCCCAACAGCTCAAGGAATTGCGCAAACAGGGCGCGATTGTCAAACCCCTGTTTCTGGACGCAACCACCGATACCCTGGTGCGCCGCTACTCCGAGACGCGGCGCAAACACCCGCTGTCGCAAACCGAGTCGGGGCATTCGGCCAAGGATGATCGGCGGGCGCTCGTAGATGCGATTGAACTCGAGCGCGAATTGCTGGGGGACCTGCGCGAGCAGGCGCACGTGATTGACACGAGCATTATTCGACCCTCGCAATTGCAGGGCTATGTCAAGTCGCTGATCTCCACGCCCGCAGCCCAGCTGACCCTGGTGTTTGAGTCATTTGCGTTCAAGCGCGGCGTGCCGGGTGATGCAGACTTTGTGTTTGATGTGCGCATGTTGCCCAACCCCCATTACGAATCAGAATTGCGGGCTTTAACCGGCCGTGATGCACCCGTGGCCGAGTTTTTGAAGCGGCAGCCCGAAGTTGGCAAAATGCTGCGCCACATCGACCGGTTTTTAGGCTACTGGCTCGACGCGCTGGCGCGCGATCATCGCAGCTACGTCACCGTTGCCATCGGCTGCACCGGTGGCCAGCACCGCTCTGTGTACATCGTTGAACAGCTTGCAGCCAGCTTTGCAGGCAAATGGGCCACGCTCAAGCGCCACCGTGAACTGGATGCTGCGCCGGGCCGGTTTTCACCCACGTCAGCCGGCTGGCTCAACAGCTGAGTGCGTTCAGGAACCGAAAGAAAGCAGTTTTCTGACAGGCGCAGGAAGGCCCAACTGCTGCCACTGCTCGGTCGTGAACCACGCCCCGTCCAGCGTAGCCAGTGCTGCGGCGGGCAACGGCACCCGCACTGGATGCAGGTGAAGATCTTTGTGAGTAAGCACGTGCTTGAACACAGGCGCATCCTGCAATACAGCGCGGTATCGGGCGGGAACGACAGCCGCAAGCGCGTCGCGGCTGTCAAACAGCACAAAGCAATACAAGCCCGCCCACACGCCCGGCGTGGGCCGCTTGTGCAAAAAGATTGCGGCGTCTTCGGTTTGCGCCCACAGAAGCCACAAAGACTGCGAACTGCGTTTGAGTTTGCGTGTTTTCACCGGATATTTCTCTGGCATGCCCTGGCGCGCTGCAACACAGAGGTTTGACACGGGGCAGATCCCGCACAGGGGCTTTTTGGCCAGACAGACCATTGCGCCAACATCCATCATGCCTTGCGTATAGCGTTGCATGGCTGTATTCAGATCGCGGCGCGGCAGCACTGCGATTGCCTTGTCCCACAGGCTGCGCTCATTGGCGGCCACTGCCAGGTCAGCCCCAAACCCCAGCACGCGGGTCAGAACGCGTTTGACGTTGCCGTCCAGAATCGCCACCCTTTCGCCAAAGCACAGTGCGGCAATGGCACCCGCAGTGGATCGGCCAATGCCAGGCAGCGTCTGCAATGCCTCGGCTGTTGACGGGAACGTCCCGCCGTGCTGCGCCACTACTTGCCGCGCACAGGCGTGCAGATTGCGGGCCCGGCCGTAGTAGCCAAGGCCGCTCCATAAGGCAAGCACCTCGTCCTGCGTCGCAGCAGCCAGTGAGCAGACATCAGGAAAGCGCTTCAGAAAGCGCGCAAAGTAGCCCAGCACAGTGACCACCTGGGTTTGCTGGAGCATGATCTCCGACAACCATACACGATACGGGTCCCGCGTGTTCTGCCACGGCAAATCGTTGCGACCATGGCTTTTTTGCCAGCGCACCACGAGCGCAGCCAGATCGTTCGGGATCGGGCTCAAATTTTGGACAGCTCGAACACCCGCAGGGACGCCGCTTTGGTGTCGGTGTGTGAACGGCTGGCGGGATCGGACTGCGATTGGGCAGCCGATTCAATCAGGTAGATGGTCAACTCGGCCAGCTTGGCATCGAGCTGATTGAGGGCCTTTTCCTGAGACCTGATCTCTTGGATACGATCATCCAGGCCTCCCGCCGCCTGCTGGATGCGGTCAATGGCTTCTATGCGCCGGGTGAAGGTTCTGCGCCGCTCGCGCAACTGCGCGTCAAGCTGGGCGGCTGCCGCCTTGCTCCACAGCTCCACATCAGCCAGCCCGGTGTCATGGATTGTTCTCAGGCGTGTGGCCAGGGCACGAACCAGACGGTCTGCAAACTCGGGTTGCGCCAGCCGGAAGGCGTTACCCAGGCCCAAGTACTGCAGGTGGCTGCGCTCTACCAGGCCAAGGTCATGCAGGCAAGGCTGCATGCTGGGCTCCGCGGGCACTTGAAGCGAGAAGCCATGCTCGGCATTGAGCTGGCGAAAAGTTGCGCCCAGCATGGATTGAATTTCCGCCATGATGACCTGCACGCGGTTGAGGTTGGTGCGTAAACGGCCAAAAGTTGCGCCATACGCCCGTTTGACGCCCAGCTTGAGCCCCTTTTGATGCAGCGCGTCGGTCAACTGGGCCATTTCGGTTTTTTGCGCGGTGGCACCCAAGGTGTGAAACACCTCGCGCAACAGTTTCAGATGCACTGATCGGACCGCGTGGATTCTGGCCCCCCCAAGATCAAACTCGGCCTGTTCCAGCGAAATGCGTGACCGCATGTGCTTGATCACCGACGCATTCTTGCCCTGAAGACCTGTTAGCTCCATCGACTGCTCGGCCAGGTCGCGGCGGCGCATGTTGATCACGCGGCCTGTCGCCGCGCGCAAATCCGAGATGCCGGTGACCACCGCCTGGCTCAGGATTTTCTGGCGGCGACCCAGAATACCCTGCCCCAAGGCAGCCTCTAGTGCGGGCAGGCAGCTTTGCTGCAACAGCAAGGCATCGTTGGTGACTTTGCCAACCAGCCCTTTGTGTGCCGATACCGGGATCACCTGGCGCAGCGGAACGCCCAGAATCTCGGCGGTAGAGGCGCACTGTCGGTCAATCTGCACTTGTACCTGCGCAGGCGTGCTCAAGGCGTCCCATAGGGTGTCGATCTTGTTGAGCACAACCAGCCGAGTGTCACTGGCGTCTGACTCGGTAATCAGGTGCTCACGCCAGATCAAAAGATCCGATTTGGTCACGCCCGTGTCAGCACCCAGAATAAAAATGACCGCATGCGCCTGGGGGATCAGGCTGACAGTAAGTTCCGGTTCTGCGCCAATAGCGTTAAGCCCCGGCGTATCCAGAATTACCAGCCCCTGCTTCAGAAGCGGGTGCGCAATATTGATCAGGGCGTGCCGCCACTTGGGCACTTCGACCAAGCCTTTGGCGTCCACCATCGGGTTGTCTTCCGGCGACTGGGTTTGCCAATACCCCAACGCTCGGGCCTCGTTCTGTGTCACTCGCCGGGTTTCTGCCACTTTTTCAAGTGCCAGGGCTAGCTGTTGAGGGTTATTCACGTCCAGGTCAATGCGCGTCCACTTCTCAGGCGCCATGCGCCATTCCATCAAGGCCTGTGAGGTAAGTCGGGTCTCGATCGGCAGCAGGCGCAGGCAAGGCGGCACCTCGGCGTCATAACCCATCTCGGTCGGGCACATGGTGGTGCGCCCGGCGCTCGCGGGCATGATGCGCCTGCCATAGCCTGCGAAGAATATGGCATTGACCAGTTCGGACTTTCCACGGGAAAACTCGCCGACAAAGGCCACCATCACCTTGTCCGCGCGCACCTGCGTTTCCAGCCGGCGCAGCCTTTCAGCGACAGCGGCGTCAAGCAGCTCGTGGTCTTTCATCCATTCACTCAATAACTTCAAACGCAGGGCAAACTCCCGCCGCCATGCGCCATGCTGCTCGAACTGATCGTTAAATGACGTGCTCAATGAATCCCCCGGTCAGGCTTTTAATATAGCACTGTGCCGATGCGCTTACCGCGTCTGGCATGTGGGGCAGAAAAATGTTGAGCGCTGGCCCTGGCGGATGGCTTTGATGGGTGTGGCGCACACTCTGCAGGCCTCTCCCGCGCGCCCGTAAACCATGGCCTCCAGCTGGAAATGACCTGGCTCGCCAAGGGCGTTGGAGAAATCACGCAGTGTGCTGCCGCCACGCTCCACAGCGCGGGCCAGCACCTGCTTAACCGCAGCGTGCAGCTTCATGGCGCGTGGCCGACTGAGCATGCTGGCCCGCAACGTGGGCCGGATGCCGGCAAAAAACAGCACCTCCGATGCATAAATATTGCCCACGCCCACCACCACATCCCCCGCCAGCAGCACCTGTTTGATGGGCGCAGTGCGGCCTTTCAAGCCCGCCTGAAAGGTGCTGACGTCAAAATCATCTGACAGCGGCTCCATGCCCAGCCGACCCAGGAGTTTGCGCGCGGGGTCCGAGTTTTCGCCAAGCGTGAAAACGACCGCGCCAAAACGGCGAGGGTCGTTGAGGCGAAGCGTGCCATGGCTGGTCTCCATCTCAAAGTGGTCATGCACGCCTGCGGCACCCAGCTGCCGGCCAAAGGCCAGACTGCCCGACATGCCCAGGTGCACCAGCAGCAGGCCCTGGTCCAGATCAATCAGCAAATATTTGCCACGCCTGCGAACCGCCAGAATTCTGCAGCCGGTCAACTCGCTCGCGGCGCACCCCAATGGCCACCGCAAAGGCTTGCCCAGGCGAACGCCCAGCACGTTGGCACCCGCAATGCGGTCGGCAAAGCTCAGCCTTGTCACTTCAACTTCTGGGAGTTCGGGCATGGGACACGCAATAATTGAGTCGCTTGGATTATTATGGTTTGATGATGCCATTTAAATTCTCTTTTTCCACTGCACGATTTTCCGCTGCCGTCAATCTGGCGACAGGTGTCGTGTGCCTGGTGGCAGCTGGCGCAATCGCACAAACAAGCGCGAATCCGCCCGGCCCCACAGCAACTGCAGCAGCAGCCGAGGCAACGCCCGATGGATCGAAGCTGGATGCGACGCTTTTTTACCAGCTCATGCTGGGTGAACTCAATGCCCAGGGTGGCGAGCCAGGGGCTGCTTATTCGCTGATTCTGGACGCGGCGCGCAAAACCAATGACGGAAAACTGTACGAGCGCGCCGTCAATGTTGCACTGCAGGCACGCTCGGGCGAACCGGCGTTGCAGGCCGCCCGGGCATGGCGGCTGGCCTTGCCCGCGTCAAAAGAAGCAAATCGCTACATACTTCAGATTCTTATTGGGCTGAACCGCGTGGGCGAAACGCTGGAGCCGCTCAAGCGCGAAATCGAAGCAATTGACGCCAGCGACCGCGCTGGTGTCATCAACAACATTCCGCGTTATTACGCGCGCGCCACTGACAAAAAGCTGGCCGCCAGCACGGTTGAACAGGCGCTGGCCGACTACCTTGACAGCCCGGTGCTGGGTACAGCCGCCTGGACAACCATTGGACGCATGCGCATCGACTTGGGAGACTCCGCCAGCGTGCTTGACGCGGCCCGCCGGGGCCAGACTCTGGACCCGAAGGCCGAAGGCCCCGCCCTGCTGGCACTGACGCTTATGAGCCCCAAAGTCCCGCTGGCCGAACCGATTGTGCGCAAGTACCTGGAGGGCCGGCCCCAGGTGGACGTGCGCATGGGCTACGCCCGTGCGCTTCTTGACGCGCAGCGCTATGCTGAATCGGCCGTCCAGCTTCAAATCATTACCGCAGAAAACCCGGACTATGCCCAAGGCTGGCTGATACGCGGCACCCTTGAGCTCCAGGATAAAAAAATAGTTGCTGCCGAAAAATCCCTCAAACGGCATGTGGAGCTGGTGCTGGCCGACGGCGGCGCACCCTCTGCGGAAACCAGCCGCGGTCTGGTCCAGGCCTATTTGTCGCTAGCCCAAATCGCCGAGCAGCGAAAAGACCTGGTGCTTGCTGAAAGTTGGCTAAGCCGAATCGACAACGCCGATGACATTATCAGCGCCCAGAGCCGCCGGGCAGGCATACTTGCCAAACAGGGCAAACTGGAAGAAGGCAGGCAGCTTGTTCGGGGTCTGCCTGAGCGAAATCCAGCCGATGCACGCCTGAAAGTCATGGCTGAGGTGCAGTTGCTGCGCGACAACAAACAGTACCAGCCGGCCTACGACATGCTGGCCGCAAGAACAAAGGCCGATCCACGCGACTTTGACTTTCTTTACGACCAGGCCATGCTCGCCGAAAAACTGGGCCGCCTGGATGAAACCGAGCGCCTGTTGCGCCAGGTCATCGCAGGCAAGCCAGAGTACCACCACGCGTACAACGCGCTGGGCTATTCAATGGCCGAGCGTAGCGTGCGCCTGCCAGAAGCGAAGACGCTCATTCTCAAAGCGCTTGAGTTTGCACCGGATGACCCCTTCATCACCGACAGCCTGGGCTGGGTTGAGTTTCGCAGCGGCAACTTTACCGAGGCTTTGCGCATTCTGCGCGGCGCCTACCAGGCCAAACCCGATGCCGAGATCGCAGCCCACCTGGGTGAGGTGCTATGGGCCAGTGGCAAACGCGAACAGGCCCTGGCGGTATGGCGCGAAGGCGTTGCATTGAGCGCCGACAATGAGACCCTGCTAGAGACGCTCAAGCGCCTGCGCATCAAACTGTGAGCAGGTTCAGGCACGCAATTTGTACGGTTCTGCTGGTTGCTATTATTGTAATAGCTGGATGTGCATATCCACCACGGGCTACAGACGATTTTTATGGCCAAACTACGGTGTGGCGCGGGCGCCTGGCGCTTCGGGTTGAGCCTGACAGCGCCCCGGAGCAAGGCCAGCCTGCGGCGCATTCATTCTCCGCCGGATTCGAACTCTCTGGCAATGCGCAGACCGGCGAACTGCTGCTGTTCTCGCCTTTGGGCAGCACCATTGCCGCACTGAACTGGACACCTCAAACCGCCGCCATGCGCGCCAATGGCGAGTCGCGCCTGTTTGATTCGCTGGATGCGCTTGTACAACAGGCGACTGGCACGCAAATACCTATCGCCAGCCTGTTTGCGTGGCTCGCAGGTGAAAACCTCGCCACGCACGGCTGGCAAGCAGATTTGTCGCAATTTCCGGCAGGCCGGGTGCTCGCGCGGCGCAGCAATCCGCCGCCCGCAATTGAGCTGCGCCTTATCATCGAAAAATAGGCTGGCCCGAACATGAAAGCGCTCTATGACGTTTGCGCGCCGGCCAAACTCAACCTGTTTTTGCACGTCACTGGCAGACGGGCAGATGGCTTGCATTTGCTGCAATCTGTTTTTATGCTGATTGACTGGTGTGACACACTCCATTTTGAGCTTCGCACAGACGGAGAAATCAGCCGCGAGGATCTCGGCCCCACGCTCCCCGCAGACGACCTGATTGTCCGGGCTGCCAGAGCCTTGCAGGCCGTGCGAAGCACTGATTTTGGCGTTCGCATTGGACTTCAAAAACGCATACCCATACAGGCCGGCATGGGAGGGGGGTCGTCTGACGCCGCGTCAACCTTGCTGGCCCTGAACCGCTTGTGGAAGCTCGATTTGCCGCTGTCCAGACTGGCCACCATCGGGCTGAAGCTGGGCGCCGACGTGCCCTTTTTTCTGCATGGCCATAACGCCTGGGTCGAGGGTGTGGGTGAAAAAATGACGCCCATCACCCTGCCAAACGCCCGGTTTGTGGTCGTAAAACCACCCAGTGGCCTGGACACCGCGACGATTTTTTCGCATCGTGATCTGAAACGGGACACGGCTACTGCTATAATTTCAGGCTTTGCTGAAGACCCGTTTGCCTTTGGCCAAAACGACCTTCAAAGCGTGGCGCAGAGCCTTTGCCCCGGCGTGAAGCAAGCCCTTGCGTGGCTTGCTTCATGTGATCTGGGCGGTGAGGTGAAGGGTGACGTAGTGAGTGGCGTGAAGGGTGGAGGAAGCGGCAGGTTGAATGGCCGCATGACCGGCTCCGGCAGTGCGGTCTTTGCACACGTGGACGCAGATACTTTTGTGCACAACGACTTGCAAAACCCGCCCAGCGGGTTTCAAGTTAGGTTGTGCAGTAATCTACAGGCGCATCCCTTGTTGGGATGGGCAGCCCGCGATGGTTGATGGTTGGTTGATTGGTTGATGGTTGGGTTGATTGCTTCGTCAGTTGGACAATTGTTTAGATTTGCGGTTGACAGCTTTATGCTGCCGACCCGTGTAGGGGAGTCGCCAAGTTGGTTAAGGCACTGGATTTTGATTCCAGCATGCGAAGGTTCGAATCCTTCTTCCCCTGCCAAAAAATTTGTCTGTGCCTCGGAAATGTGTCTGTGCCTCGGTTTAGTCCGATCTCCGGGCGTTGTCAGGCATCGAATATTGTCTGTTCCTAGATTTTCCCCGTGCCGCAGATAGTGTCCGTCCCTCAAACTGGAATTCTCATGCACGCCGCTCTTGCTCCGGATTTCATGGTTTTTACCGGCAACGCCAATCCTGCAATGGCATCCGAAATTGCCCAGCATCTGAACATTACCTTGGGTGCGGCCACAGTCGGTCGCTTCTCAGACGGTGAAGTCACGGTCGAGATCAACCAGAATGTGCGGGCGCGTGACGTGTTTGTGGTGCAAAGCACGTGTGCGCCGACCAATGAAAACCTGATGGAACTGCTGATTATGGTAGACGCCCTCAAGCGGGCGTCGGCGGAGCGCATCAGCGCCGTGATTCCGTATTTTGGCTACGCGCGGCAAGACCGTCGTCCGCGCTCCAGCCGCGTGCCGATCACCGCCAAAGTGGTGGCCAACATGTTGCAGGCAGTTGGTGTGGCGCGTGTGCTGACCATGGATTTGCATGCTGACCAGATTCAAGGGTTTTTTGACATCCCCGTGGACAATATTTACGCCTCGCCCGTGCTGCTGAGCGATTTGCGGCAAAAGAATTATGAAGACCTGATTGTGGTCTCGCCCGATGTCGGCGGTGTAGTGCGGGCTCGGGCCATCGCCAAACAGCTCAATTGCGACCTGGCCATCATTGACAAGCGCCGCCCCCGAGCCAATGTGAGCGAAGTGATGCACGTCATCGGTGAAATCGATGGGCGCAACTGCGTGGTCATGGACGACATGATTGACACAGCCGGCACGCTGGTCAAAGCGGCTGAGGTGCTGAAAGAGCGTGGCGCGAAAAAAGTCTATGCGTACTGCACGCATCCGATTTTCTCAGGCCCTGCAATTGAGCGTATTGCCAATGGCACGGCGCTGGATGAAGTGGTGGTGACCAACACCATTCCGTTGAGCAAGGCAGCTACAGGATGCAAGAAAATTCGCCAGCTCACCGTGGCGCCGCTGATCGCCGAGACGATCCAGCGCATTGCCAAAGGTGAGTCGGTCATGAGTTTGTTCTCAGACCAGGAAAACCTCTTTTGAGGTTTCTAGTAAATCTTTCTCAGGATTCGCAGAATCTTTTTTAGATTTAGTAGAAAGCCAATCTGATCTGGGACATGTGGCGGGTTCTAGTGCTGATATTCAGGGCACAGAGCCTTTTTTAATTGTAGTCACACTGGTCGCGGTGGACTCTATTTTGGAGTAGAAATTATGAAATTCGTCGCTTTTGAGCGCGCTTTGCAGGGGACGGGTGCGAGCCGCCGTCTCCGCATCACCGGTCGCACGCCCGGTATCGTTTACGGTGGCACTGGCCAGCCCCAACTGATCGAGCTCGATCACAACGCCTTGTGGCATGCCCTAAAAAAAGAGGTCTTCCATTCCACCGTACTGGACATGGATGTGGGTGGCTCTGAGAGCAAAGTGCTGCTGCGCGACGTGCAAATGCACCCGTTCAAACAACTCGTGCTGCATATCGACTTCCAGCGCGTCGACGCCAACACCAAGCTGCACATGAAGGTTCCGCTGCATTACAGCGGTGACGAGAATTCGCAGGCTGTAAAAACCGAAAACTGCATTGCCAACCACATCGTGACCGAAATTGAAGTGATGTGTCTGCCCGCCGACTTGCCAGAATTCATAGCCGTCGACTTGAGTGGCCTCAAGAAGGGTGTTTCACTGCATCTGGCCGACATCACGCTGCCCAAGGGCGTGACGGCTGTGACCCACGGCAAGAACAATCCGGTTCTGGTCTCTGTGGTGATGGTCGCCGGCGCAGAACCTGCTGCTGAGGCTGGTGCTGACGGAGCCGCCGCACCAGCGGCTGCCAAGGCCGCCGCCGCACCAGCGGCCAAAGCAGGCGCACCCGTCGCCAAGGCGGCTCCCGCTGGCAAAGCACCAGCGGCCAAGGCACCTGCAGCCAAGCCACCTGCCAAGAAGTAATCTTCTGCGGCCAGCATGTCAACGGCCCGCTCGCGCAGGCCGTTTTTAATTGGGCTCAGGTTCCAAATACGTCGTCCATACCGGACAATTACACCTCGACGTTAAGCGTCACTAAACGTCACTAAGCGTCGCTACGAAATTGGAATCTGACCCCAATTAAAATGATCAAACTGTTTGTCGGCTTGGGCAATCCCGGCCCGGACTACGAGGCCACCCGTCATAACGCAGGTTTTTGGTGGATTGATGCGGTTGCCCGTGAACTGAAGGTCACCCCGGTGATGGAGAAAAGCCACCATGGTCTGCTCGCGCGCACTGCGGTGAACGGGCAAACTGTGTGGTTGCTCAAGCCCCAATCGTTCATGAACCTGTCAGGCAAGTCGGTCGCCTCGTTGGCACGTTTCTACAAAATCGCGCCACAGGAAATTCTGGTCGCACATGACGAGTTGGACATCGTGCCGGGACAAGTCAAGCTCAAGCTCGGAGGCAGCCACGCGGGGCACAATGGCCTGCGCGATATTCACGACCAGCTCGGCACAGACGACTACTGGCGTCTGCGTCTGGGCATCGGCCACCCGGGTGTGAAGTCAGAAGTCATTCACTGGGTTTTGAAAAAACCGTCGCTGGAACACCGACTGGCAATTGATGAATGCATTGCCCGCGCGCTCAAGGCCGTGCCCCTGCTGGTTGACGGGCAAATGGGCCCCGCCACCATGCTGGTGCACACTGTCAAGCCGCCGCGTCCAAAAATTGCCCGCCCGGTCAAACCTCTGGATCTTCCCGAGCCCTCCCAACCTGCCCCACCCTGGACACCCCGGACACCCCCAAGCACTGACAAGGAGTAATTCGATGCGCAATCTATTTTTAAATGCTGTTATTTTAATAGCAACAACCGCTTTATCGACTTGGGCTAATGCCCAAAATGCGTATCGATGTGGCAACACGTACAGCCAGACGCCCTGCCCCAATGCCGTGCCGGTTGACGTCAACGACAGCCGCACCAGCGCCCAGAAAAAACAAACGGACGCGGCAACCGCTGGCAGCACAAAAGCGGGCGACGCCATGGAAAAATCCCGGCTGGCGCAAGAAAAGAGGGACTTGGCCGCCAACCGGGGCCCGACAGTTCTGATTGCCCCCGCAACCGTCCAGCCGACGGCACCCGCGACACCTGGCAAAGCACACGCGAAAAGGAAGAAGAAAACGTCGCAATACTTCACAGCGCAGGCACCACGCGAGAAAAAAGAGAAAAAGCCTGCGAAAGCAAAAAAAGAGGCTGCCAGCAAATCTTGAGTTGACCCGCGCTAAAAATGCGGCGGCAAGTCGGCTCCCGGTGGGCTGTGCGTCGGCTGACAGCGTCAACAGTTGGTCGCTGGTTTTACCTCAGCCTGAAGCCGCCGGTATTTTTGCCACAAAGTCTCCCGGTCTTCCACAAACTGGGGATTGACCGGAATGCATGCCACAGGACACACCTGCACGCACTGCGGCGCATCAAAATGGCCGACGCATTCGGTGCATTTGTGCGGGTCAATCTCGTAGATTTCGGGACCCATATAAATGGCCTCATTAGGGCATTCTGGCTCGCACACGTCGCAGTTAATGCATTCGTCGGTAATGATCAAGGCCATCCCCCGATTATCGGCGCTGCCGTCCCCACGCGCGCAACACCTGGAACAACACCCCAAACTTCACCTTAAACGACCGCTCACATTCCACAGTCTTCATGCCGATAATGTCGGCAAGTCACAATGGCGACAACAACAGATTTTCCCATGGGCTTATTTCTTTTAAAACGTTTCGCCACGCTCATCGCCACGCTGGTTGGGGCCTCCATCGTTGTGTTTCTGGTACTGGAAATTTTGCCTGGCGACGCCGCCCAGATTCTCATGGGGCCCGACGCCGCGCCCGACACAGTGCGCGCGCTGGCCAGCAAACTGGGGCTTGACCGCCCCCCGCTTGCGCGCTACTGGGCATGGGTCAGCGGCATGTTGACGGGCGACTTGGGGCTTAGCTATACCTACAGCTCCCCGGTCATGGAACTGGTGCTTGAACGCCTGGCCGTGACCGTTCCCCTGGCCATGATGGCCATGCTGCTGACTGCCGCTGTGGCGCTGTGTGTGGGCATTTATGCCGCGATGCGCCATGGCAAACCGGGCGACGTCGCCCTGATGGGGTTGACCCAGGTGGGCATTGCAATTCCCAATTTCTGGTTTGCGATACTTTTGATTTTGCTGTTTTCGGTGCATCTGCAATGGTTTTCGGCGGGCGGCTTTTCTGGCTGGGCAGAGGGTGTGGGCGACGCTTTCAAATCCCTGCTGCTGCCGGCCATTTCTCTAGCCGTGGTGCAGGCGGCGATTCTGGCGCGCTTTACGCGGTCCGCCGTGCTGGAGGTACTGCGTGAAGACTTTGTGCGCACCGCCCGCGCCAAAGGGCTCTCAAAGCGCGCGACAGTGTGGCGCCACGTGCTGCGCAATGCGATGATTCCGGTCATCACTGTCATGGGGCTGCAGTTTGCCGAGTTGCTGGCAGGCACCATCGTTGTAGAAAATGTTTTTTACCTGCCGGGTTTGGGGCGGCTGATTTTTCAGTCCATCTCCAACCGGGACCTCATCGTGGT
>JANMVO010000144.1:0-1724 GCA_031392805.1 Rhodoferax sp.
TGGAGGGGGCGCTCAACGATGCCACCAGCAAGCGCATCATCAGCGAAACCATCCTCCCGCCATTCAAACAACAAGACTTTTACGGTGGCATCACGGCAGGGGTCGGACAAATCATCCGTGTCGTGGATGGCGAGCCCTTGCCGGCGCCGGGCAAAACACCGAGCGGGGCAATCGGGGGCATCGCCAACATTCAGCAGTACGCCCCATTTCTCTTCATTCTTGCCCTCGCAGTAGGTGGCGTGCTGCGCGCCACACTCGGAAAAGTGCCAGGCTCATTGCTCACAGGCGGCGCTGTGGCGGTGGTTGCCTGGTTCATGGTGGGCGCCCTGTCGATGGCACTGATCGCTGGCGTACTGGCACTGTTCGTCACGCTGCTGAGTGGCAGCATGGGCGGGCATGGAATCGGCGGCTACTACGGTGGATTGGGGGGAGGTGGCCGGGGTGGCCGGGGCGGTTTTGGCGGCGGTGGCTTCAGCGGAGGCGGGGGTGGCTTCGGTGGCGGCGGTGCGTCGGGGAGGTGGTAATCATGAATATCATACGCATCTGCAAGCATCTTTTGATGACGCATGGGCAGGTCAGGCGGGCGTTTCCGCGCAACGAATTGAAAATGATTGAGGGCGTGATCAAGGCAAGCGAGGCCGAACATCTGGGCGAAATTCGCTTTGTGGTGGAAGGTGGGCTCGACGGCATGCCGCTGTTCAAGGGACAGTCGGCCAGAGAACGGGCAATTGACTTGTTTTCACAACTGCGCGTGTGGGACACCCAGCACAACAGTGGCTTGCTGATTTACCTGTTGCTCGCTGATCGGGCGGTGGAGATTGTTGCCGATCGCGGCATCAGCGCGAAGGTAAGCCCGCACGAATGGCGCAAGATTTGCCACGAGATGGAAACCGCATTCAGGCAATCGAGTTATGCAACTGGCGTAGTGGGTGGCGTGCAGGCAGTGACACACCACCTCGTGACTCATTTCCCGGCTGACGGCCGCAGCGGGAATGAGCTGCCAGACAAGCCGGTGCTGCTGTGAGGACAACCCCGGCGGGCGGATCGGTCGAGACGGCCTACCGTTCGGGATTGAAACTGCTCCGCTAACCACCTTTAAAACCGCAATGAACGTGCGCACATTCCCCGACACGCACCTGGCAGAGCCTGCCGCACTGCGGCCAATGCAATTGGCGTGGCTGGCGGCGGCTGTTTTTGTTGTCTCGGCTGGCTATGGCGCACTGATGCCGGTGCTGCCAGGCTGGCTGGGCTCGCTGATGCCAGGTGCCAGTGCCGCAGAAGTCGCGCGTCACGTCGGCTTTTTCAGCGGCGTGTACGCGGCCGGTGTGCTGGTTGGGGCTCCCCTCTGGGGCGCAATCTCAGACCGCGTCGGGCGCGGTCGAATCTTGATCACCGGGCTCATTGGCTACATCGCGAGCCAACTCCTTCTGCTCGTGCCAGGATTGGAAAGCCTGTGGGGGCTCTACGCGCTGCGCGCTGCCACAGGTCTTTTCGTGGCGGCTGTTGTGCCGGTGGTTTCTGCACTGGTTGCTGAGCACACCCCACAGGACAAGCGCGCGCGTCGCTTCGCGTGGCTGAGTGCGATGTCGCTGCTCGGATTCCTGTTCGGACCGGGTCTGAACGAGGTGGCCGATGCGGCAAGATCATGGGCAGGTGCAGGAGCGGTGACCGCCGCGACCTCGGCGCGGGCCGTCATCGTGCTCTCGGCACTGCTGGGGGCGGTC